>CALBDR010000358.1 GCA_937927525.1 uncultured Candidatus Melainabacteria bacterium | reverse complement strand
GGTATGTGCTATTATAAACCTTGAGGTTAATTAGAATGTTAATGAACTTATTAAGTCAGTTTTTAGGTGGTCCTAAGGCAGGACCTTCGAATCCTGCTTCTAATACTTCTACTGCGGTTTTATCAACTAAAAAAGAAGGAGTTTCTTCTAAAAATCCAGAAGATATTTCTGCAATTAAACCACAAGATAGAGCAAGAGGTGAAGAAATGGCTGTTAAAGATCCAGCAATCGAAGCAGCAAAAAACTCATTGAATCCTGATCAAGCTGCTTTAAAAAACAAACTAGTTTTAGAAATAATGACTACTTTAGAAAATAAAGTGCCAGCTATTGTTGCGGCTGCTTTAGCCCAGCAAAATAATGAAGCTAAAGCAAGCCAAGCTCAGATTGAGCCTGCTGCTATTAATGTTAAGGCTGAGCCTGTTCAAGCTGAAGCTAATAAAGCAGAACCTTCACCAAAAAATAATTTGTTAAGTTTATTAACAAATCCTTTCTCTGGTGGTGAGCTTAGTGGTGTAGATGCTTTAAAATCCCCAGAAATGAAAAATATAATAAATTCGATTAAAGAAAACCCAGAGGCTTTAGCTCCTGTATTAGCTTTATTGATGGGGAATACAGATAAAGCTAATACTGCTCCTGCTGCAGCATAGTGCTATAAATTGAATTGAGTATGCTTCTATTAGTAGATTACGATCTGTATATTTGATTATTTTAATAGTTTTACTTTCGAAATGAATATGAAGAAAAAATAAACAAATTCTTTACTTTCAGTTAAGGTTTTGTTAAGATTTCAAATAAGAGACTTAAAGTAATCAAGTTTCTTATGTGTAAGGAAAAAGGAGAACGAAAATATGGGTCCAATACAAGGGAATCCTGCGACAATGAAGGCTCAAGTTGCTATGCGGAAACAGCAAATTACGCAAAACCCTAGTGGTGAATCACCTAAAGCCCCTATAAATAATAGGGCACTTGCAAAATCACTTTCATAATATTTAAAATTACAAATAAGTAATAGAGTGGACTTTCCACGATAAAAACTAAAGAGCAGCTCCAATGATGGAGCTGCTTCGTTTTTTAAGGGGAGATAATCTTCCATTAATTCTGGAACAAAATTTCATATAGGCATAAAAGCTGAATTTTATATAATTCCTTTACTTTTGGTGTGAATTTTGTTAGCCTATTATACTATGAAAAAAAGATGTTTCTAGAAGGAGAAATCAATGAGGATGTCGACTTGGAAAGAAAAAAAGCGGTTAGCTGAGAATAAAACTAGTGCTGACAAAACAAAAAAAGAAAAAGTGAGTCAGTCTATTAAACCGAGGGAGGAAGAAGGATCGAATAATTAATTATTTGATTATTACAAAGAAGTAATAAATTAATAAGTGAATTCAAGGAAAAGGAGGCTTTAAGCCTCCTTTTTTTTAGTAAGTATCTATCATCGCACCAGCTGCTGTTAGGACTTGTCCAGAAACATAACTTGAAAGATCAGATGCGAAGAAAAGAGCTATATTAGCGATGTCTTCAGGCTTGCCCATACCTTCTTTTCTCTGTAAGCCTGTCTGTGAGTAAAGCATTTGAATCATTTGCATTTGTTGCTCTGGAATACCTAACTTAGGATCATCTGAAGGTGCACTAGTTAAGCGAGTTTCAATGAACCCTGGAGCTATGGAATTAGATCTGATATTGAATCTAGCCCACTCTTTAGCAGTGGTTCTAGTAATACCATTGATACCTGCTTTAGCAGCAGCGTAGTTGATTTGACCAGAGTTACCTTTTACTCCAGATGTAGAAGAGATATTAATAATAGATCTAGGTTTGGCAACACCTTCAGCTTTAGCTTTGTCGCGCATTGCTGGAACGCTTGCTTGAACCATGTTATAGGTACCTTTTAGGTTTACATCGATAACGAAATTCCACTCGTCTTCTGTCATCTTGTGGATAACTGCATCTCTAGTGATCCCTGCGATATTTGCTAGGATATCTACTCCATCTGGAGATAGTTCTAGAGCTTTAGTGAAAACATTTGCACACTCATCTGTCTTAGTAATGTTTGCTGCTATGGCTATGGCTTTCACGCCTTTAGCTTCTACTTCTTTTACAGCCTCTTCTAAGGGAGCTGGATCAATATCTACTAATACTAAGTTTGCTCCATGATCAGCGTATAATAAGGCTGTCGCTTTACCTATGCCTCTTCCAGCACCAGTAACTACAGCAGTTTTTCCATCTAGTAATTTAACCATATCTTTATCATACCCAAACTATTATTATCTGAGAACATGACAATTTTCAATTATTTGAAAATAATGCAAAGAAATTTTCTATAAAACTTAATCCAAAACAAAAAAACATCATAAAAGACCTCAATCCTCCATCCCTCTAAAGCGAAGTTACTGTTAAAATGTTATTTGGGTAATATAAAATTAGATGGCAGATATAGATAAAAATATTGTAATAGTTGGTGGTGGTCTTGGTGGCTTAGGGGCTGCTTTAAGTGCGGTTCAGTCGGGTTGTACTGTCGATATAGTATCTATAGTTCCTGTTAAAAGGTCACACTCTGTTTGTGCCCAAGGTGGAATTAACGCTGCTAAAAATATCAAAGGTGAGGGTGATTCTACTAAGCAACACGCATACGACACTATTTATGGTGGTGATTTCCTAGCAAACCAAGGTCCTATCGTTAGAATGTGCGAAGCTGCACCTAAGATTTTAGATTTATTCGATAGATTTGGAGTAATGTTCAATAGAACTCCAGAGGGACACTTAGATTTTAGAAGATTTGGTGGAACTCTTTACCATAGAACAGCTTATGCTGGTGCTACTACTGGTCAGCAGTTACTTTATTCTTTAGATGAACAGGTAAGAAGATTTGAAGACCAAGGAAAAGTTACTAAGTATGAAGGCTGGGAAATGCTTTCAAATATCATTGATGAGGATGGTGTCTGTAGAGGTATAGTTGCTCAAAACTTAGATACTATGGAACTCAGAGCTTTTAAAGGAAACGCTGTCGTTATCGCTACTGGTGGTCCTGGTAATGTTTTTGGGAGATCTACGAATAGTACTATTAATAATGGTATCGCTGCTTCTGCTTGTTTTAAACAAGGTGTTAAATACGCTAATGGTGAATTTATTCAGGTTCACCCTACTGCTATACCAGGTTCAGATAAAGATAGGTTAATGTCTGAGTCTGCTCGTGGTGAAGGTGGCAGAGTTTGGACTTACAAAGATGGTAAGCCATGGTATTTCTTAGAAGAAAAATATCCTAAGTATGGAAACTTAGTCCCTAGAGATATCGCTACACGTGAGATTTTTGATATTGTTCACAAACAAGGTCTAGGAGTTAATGGTAAGCCATGTGTACACCTTGATTTAACGCACAAACCTAGAGATTTTTTAAATAAAAAATTAGGAGGGATCTTAGAAATTTATGAGAAGTTTAAAGGTGTAGATCCTCGTGAAGTTCCTATGGAAGTTTTTCCATCAGTTCACTACAGCATGGGTGGCTTATGGATTGAAAATGATACTCAAATGACGAATATTCCTGGTTTATTTGCTGCTGGAGAATGTGAGTTCCAGTACCATGGAGCTAACAGATTGGGAGCTAACAGCTTACTATCTTGTACATTTGGTGGTCTTGAGACTGGTAAAGATGTAGCCAAATACATTAGCGGTTTAGAGAAGTCTTATTCAGATCTTGATGAGTCTGTTTTCGCTAATCAAGTAAAAGCTGAGCAAGACTTAGTAAATAAATTTACCTCACAGACTGGTAAAGAAAATGCTAGAGCTATTCATATTGAACTTGGAAATATGATGACTAAGAACGTTACTGTGGTTAGATACGATAAAGATTTAGAAGAAACTCTTCATGGAATAGAAGGATTGAGAGCTAAATTTGAACAAGTTCAGATTCCTGACACAGGAAAGTGGGCTAATCAGAGTTTGTTTTATATGAGAGAGCTTTTCCATATGTTTGATATCGCTGAAATCATCACTAAAAGTGCTCTTATGAGAAAGGAATCTCGTGGGGCACATTATAAACCTGAATATCCAGATAGATTAGATGATGAGTGGTTGAAAACTACTATTGCTGAATATAAAAATGGCGGTGTTGAAATATCATATGAGCCTGTAGATACTTCTTATTTTGAACCAATCCTAAGGAATTATGCTAAATAAGAGGGTATAATACTTAGTGGTGGAACAGGAAGAAAACTTAAGAGCTAATAAATCAGCTGAACAGAAGGATAAATTTGCGATATTTCCAGCCATTGATATTATGGGTGGTAAATGTGTAAGGCTTTATCAGGGAGATTTTGATGATGAAACTGTCTATAATACAGACCCCTTATTTGTTGCTCGAAAATTAGAAATGGATGGTGCTAGATACTTACATTTAGTAGATCTTGATGGTGCTAGATATGGTTTGGCTAAAAATCTTGAGATAATAAGAGATATAGTAAAGAATATTAGTCTCTATGTTCAAGTAGGCGGTGGTATTAGAGATATGCATACAGCAGAGCAGATTCTAGACTGTGGTGTTAATAGAATTATCCTAGGTAGTGCCATCGTTAAGAATCCTAATTTTGTGAAAGAAGCATTAAAGCACTTCGGTCCAGATAAAATAGTTTGTGGGATTGACTGTCGAAACGGTATGCTTGCTGTTAATGGTTGGTTGGAAGATTCTGATGTAAATGCTATAGATGTTGTTAAAGAATTTAAAGATAAACATGGCTTAAAGCATGTGATATATACTGATATTAGTCGTGATGGAACCTTAAGAGGCCCCAATATCAAAGAGTTAACTGAGTTTGTTGAAGCTACTGAAGTAAACACTATTTCCTCCGGTGGGATTTCTAGTATAGATGATGTTAAGTCTCTTATAAGTCTTGTTAATAAAAAGCTCACAGTCTCTGGTGTCATTATCGGAAAAGCTTTATATGCCAGAAAGATAAGTCATTCAGATCTTTTTAGCTTGTCTGTTTAATTTTGTGGGATTAATCAAACTTAAAAATTCTAAAACTAGCCATAGCAAATCTTCAGTTGCTTTAGGTATGTTTGATGGTGTTCATTTAGGACATCAAGAGATTATTAAATCAGCCGTTAAGCATGCTAAAGATAAAGATCTAATTAGTTCTGTTCTAACATTTAAGAATCATCCTAGATCCTTAACTATAAATAGATGTCCTAAAATTATTACTGATTTCAATACTCGTCTGGAACTCTTTGCTGACCTTGGTGTTGAGCAAGTTTTAGCATTAGATTTTTCTTTAGATATTATGTACATGTCACCTGGAGACTATTTGAAAAAATATCTATTAGATGAATTGAATGTTGCTGCTATATCTGTAGGTTATGATCACCATTTTGGAAAAAACCGTGAAGGTACACCTGAATTTCTTTCTAGTTGGGCACAATCAAAAAATGTCGATTTAACTATTATTGATGCATTTAAATTTGAAGATGAGCTTATCAGTAGTTCAAAAATTCGGGAATTGATTAGTTCAGGGAAAGTTGATGATGCAAATAAATATCTAGGACACAAGTTTTCACTAGCAGGACTTGTTGTTAAAGGTGACCAACGTGGAAGAACTATTGGTTTCCCTACAGCAAATTTAAAGCTAAATGAAGAATTAATTTTACCCAATAATGGTGTCTATTTAGTTGATGCATATATAAGAAAGGCTGTTCCTGAAGATCATATATGGGGAATTGCCCATAAGGCTTTAGTGAATATCGGTTATAGACCCAGCTTTAAAACTGAAAAGGTCGTGTCTATAGAGGTTCATATTTTAGACTTTAATGAAAATATTTATGGCGAAGAAATGAAAATTACTTTCCATAGAAAAATTCGTAATGAGAAAAAGTTTGAATCTGTTGATGCTTTAATTGATCAGATTAATCAAGATATATTCTCAATAATACGTTTAACCTAGCCTTAAAAAGGGAATAATATATTAAGATGAAAAGTAAAGAAGCTTTTTTCAAGTTTTTCTTAGTTGCTTTGCAACTCCTAATTTTATTTGCTTACCAAACTAATATAAAATCATACGCAGTTGAGGAAGATGCTCCTGTAATTGTCCTGGTAGATTTACATACATGGGATTTAGCTGATTCAGAAATGTCATTATTTAATAATAAGAAAATTTTAGAAGTTACCAGAGTTGACGGTTGGAAGGATATAGTAAGTGAAGTCGAAGCAGCTAACGTCGTTATAAAACATCAAAGTGGTTACTGTGGTTTATACACAGCTCAAGGAGAGTTCTTACGAGAAGTTTCACTGAAAGATTCAGATATCCCAGAGTATTATAATCGAAAATTCTTACCTAACGGGGTTGAAACCCAAAAATCAAAGCATTGGCGTGACCTAGGTTACTCAGTAGGTGGAGCTGTAGATCCGTATCGTCCTCATAGAGAAGCACGTAACGATGAATATGCGATTGGAGATTATAAAAGATTAAGCCCTGGTTGGGGTTATAAAACAGTAGATAGGCGAAAAGGAATAGGAGGACATACTTCAGATTTTCTTAGAATTGCGCCATTAAGTACAGTCACACCTTTTAATTATCCTGGAACCTTTGGTACTAGAACCACTCTTTCAGCAGCATGGGCACTTGGTGCCATTCCGCACGCTTTTGGTTTAATTGGAAGTATAGGGCAAGCTAAGCGTGACCAACAACAATACGAAAGAGCTCTTAGATCACAAGAACAGTTTATCGATTACCCAGTTCAATACTATAACTCTACTGAGCCTACTAACCCTATAACTAGAGACCCTAATTATATGAGATTAAATAATCCACCGATGGCTTTCCAAAACACTCAACCAGATTATTCTCGAGATGCGGATTACTATCGTATGACCGGCCATCCACACCCTTAAACCTTATTCCATTAGGCTGCGCTTTCTCTTCCTCGCAAGCCTTGTTAATGAACATTTCTAAAAAGTTTATATTGCAAAAATCAAATTATCTTTTTATTTATCCTCTAACTCAAAGCTCATAAAAACCTCTGAATGGATTTCAATTTCATTTTGAGGTATAGAGTCAGATTCATTTGAGATATTAGCTTCAGAAGCCATAGCAAACACTCTCGGGCTATGCTTGAGACTTCTTTGGGGGCTAATGAATTGAGTGTCTGAATCTTTGATTAGTTGGATTTTACCTAGTTTAACTTCTTTTAGTTCAGAAACTATAGCCTTAGCTTTATTTACAGCATTACGAGTAGCTTTTTGATAGGTGCTTAGTTTAGCTTGTTCTCTATTCTCTAAGTCATAATGGATACTATCTAATTCTGTATATGAGCTGGAACTAAGTAATGCAGATATTTCATCTAAATTATTAAGTTTTTTAACTTTAGCTTTAAGAAACTTTTTCGCTTCAAAACCAAGTAACTCTGACTTTCTAGTCTTATGATTATATTCTTTTTTCTCGATGACACGATAATTTCTAAGTTCTAAGTCTTTTTCAGCAACTCCTAGCGTTTTAAGTTTTAAGAAAAGTTCTTTAGATTCACTTTCATTTATTTTATTAGCACTAGCGGCATTATCTGCAAGGCTCGTAATCGTGAAGTTTAAGTATGCTAAGTCAGATTCAAAAAATTCTTTAGCTGTTCCTTTTACTTCTATTAGCGGACTTATTTCTCTCGTTCCTGGATGAGCATATATATTACTTGCAGAAAAAATATTTAAGCAAAGTATAGACAAATAAATTAAAACTAAACGCATTAATTATAATTTTAATATATGAATAGTTTTAATCGTCGTGATTTTTTGAAATTTTTAGGCTTATCTAGTACTGCTTTAGCATTAAACTCATGTAGTTCTTTATCCTTTTTAAACTCTTCGTCCAGTCTCTCACAATTAAATGCTGGGCTTAGTTTGAAATCTGTATTAGGGGAATTTGAGGCTATAGCAGCTTCTGAGTCTGATGAATTGGTTTTAGATGAATCTTTTACTTATAATATTATTCGTTCTTGGGGGGATAAAATACTTAATGCTAATCATGAAAGTATTGATTTCGGTTATAACAATGACTATGTAGAATTTCTTCCTCTAGCAGAGAAAGAAGCACTGTTATTTGTGAACCATGAATCAGTAAACCCTTTAGAAGTTATAGGAGAGAAGGCTCAAAGGAAAGTAGTCGGGGTTAGTATCTTTAAAATTATACAGAATGCTAACTCTGAGTGGGTTTTTGATGAAGATATCAATGAGCAAAAAAAATATAATTGGACTGTAGATGCTAATAGAACTTGTCGTGTCTCTGGTCCAGTCGTAGCTAAATATCCTGAGATGAAGGGTACTTTAGCAAATTGTAGTGGTGGTAAGACTTTGTGGGGAACAATACTCACTTGTGAAGAGAATTATCATAATTTTAAAGATTTATATCATTGGCAAGATTTTGATATGAATCAGTATGGATGGATAGTTGAGATTGATCCATATACGAAAAATTCTATCCCGGTAAAACGTACTTCTCTAGGGAAGATTGCTCATGAAAATGCAGCTTTAGCCTTAGCAGATGATAAAAAAGTCATAGCCTACATGGGAGACGATAAAGAAAATGAACATATCTATAAATTTGTTTCTAGTAAAGCTTTAAATGATCATGACCGTGATTATTTGGCGGAGGGTAAGCTATATGTCGCTAAATTTGATAAAGATCTAGATTTTAGTAAATCTCAGTCAGGCTTAGGGACTTGGGAGTTATTGAGTGTTGAAAACCCAAAATTAACGGAACACTTTGATTCTGATGCTGAATTGCTTCTAGAGACTAGAAGAGCAGCAAAGCTTTTAGGTGCTAGCGCTACCGACAGACCAGAGGGAATTGCAATTAGTCCTAAGTCTAAAGATGTTTTTGTTTCATTAACTAATAATAAGACTAAAGCTAATAGCTTTGGATCTGTATTTAAGATTTCAGAAACTAATCATGATCATGGGGCTTTAAGTTTTAAATATGAAAACTTTGCACTTGGTGGCGAGAATTCAGGCTTTGCCTGCCCTGATAATCTTCGTTTCACCAGTGATAACTCTTTATGGGTAGCTACTGATATTAGTAGTAAAGCTATTAATAAGAAAGAATATAAATTCCATGGCAATAATTCACTTTTTGTAATTCCTCTAAATGGCGAGTATTCAGGCAAGGCTCTTCGCTTTGCTTCAGCACCTAAAGGTGCTGAGCTCTGTGGTATATCTTTTGATGAAAAATCAAAAACTTTGTTTCTTTCAGTTCAACATCCAGGTGAGTTAGGTACTCAAAGTCATTGGCCGAATCTAAATAATGATAAGAAAGCTAGATCTTCAGTAGTCGCTATTAGAAAAAAGTGATTTAATATTAGAGTGAAGAACTCTATATTATTTTTAATTTGTGTCTCTATCTCTGCTTGGTTTTTACCAGCTGAAGCGCTAAAGATTTCAAGTGATCATAAATTCGTCAAATTAGGAATACTAACTAGTCCTGCTCCTATTAAAATCGGTAGTGAGTTTGATTTGAAACTTCAAGCTATTCTGAGTTCTGAAACTGGTGTTGAGACTGATAGATTAAAAGTTTATTTAGCAGATAGGTTGATTTCAGAAGCTACAGATTTTCAAGTTGAAGCAGTAGATAACCCAGAAAAACCTAATTTATATAGAGTGAGCTTTGATAAAAGCTCGGTGATGGTAAACACAGAGGAAGAATTAAAGATTAGACTTGATTTACTGGAGGCTGATTCTAGATCTGTTTTAACTAGTCGAGAAAAAAAAATTCGTATTGGTGAAAAAAAGAAATTTGTAGCTTTAGATGATTTTTCTTTCGCTCCCAAGCTTGTTAAATTAAGAGCTAGAGTTATAGATGCAAAAAATGATAAAGAAATTAATGCAAGTGTAGGACATGCACCTGTGAAATTTAAAATCACTATTGAACACGATCCAGATTATGTGGCTGCTGAAACTTTAAAATCTTTTAGTGCAGGAGATTCTGTTCTATTAAATAATTTAAGAGTTTATAGGTATTCAGTTGATGGCTCTAAATTAGATGTTACTAATGAGTTTAAATTTAAGCTTCTAAAAGATAGTTCCAATAAATTTGCTGAGTTTGAGACTCTTTTGAGTCAGTTTGTATCTCAGCCTATGACTATTAAAGATTTTGAAGTTTATAAATTTGCTATAGATTTAAGGCCTTATTTTGATGAAGTTATTAAAGAATACCCTCGAAATGCACGTCTTAAAGCCAACTCTGTAATTAGTTTTAAAGCAATGAAAGCTGAAATTACTAATTTAAGTTTAAATGTTAATGAAATAATTTTCACTCTTGATTCAGGTGAAGAGAAAGCTCGATATATTAGTGATGAGCTTATTTTAAATGCTGATTATGACAAGGATAAATATAAAATAAAAAAAATCAGATCTTTTAAGACTAACTTGAATGATTATAAAAACTTTGCTTTAAAGCCACTTGAAAGTTCTTTATTAGGCTTAAGCTCTGGTAAATCTGTTAAATTCTCTGTACTCCAAGATAGCTCTGAGATTAATTTGGATGATGGTAAGCTCAGCATACCTTTATTCTTAAAGTTAAAACAGAAGAGAAACTTCTTTGTAAAGAATAAGGAGCTTTATAACAATACTTTAGTTAAGAAACTTAATTTGGACTTTGCTCTTGTATTTAAAGCGGAAAATGGTCTGGATTATTTAATTAGATCTGATTTGGAAAAGAATGTTAGCTTGAAGTTTATTGACAGTCCTAAGTTTAGGAAAGTTGATAAAGCTTCAGCTGACTTAGTTTCCCAAGAAGAGGGAAAACAGTTTCTTGACTTGAAGTTTAAGTATAGTAATACTGTGGATAAAGCTACTGATCCGATGGACTTACATATGATTCTTGTAGATGCAAATTCTGTTGCTATTCCTGGAGCCGTTTGTACTTATGATAATTTCTCACAGCTTTCTAGTAACTCTAAAGGAACTTTCTCAGAGAAAGTAAGCTCTTCTAAATGCACAGAAGCCTTTATCAGTTCATTGAGTAAAGCTAGTAAGCTTAAGTTAATACTAGAAAGAGATTCTGGGTATATCAAAGCTTTAAAGTTAGATCCACAGAACTATCCGATAATTCTTGAGAAAGATTCGATGATATTAAACATTAACAATATAGATTAATAGCTTTGACCTAATTTAGTTTTAATAAACTGACCATCCTGTACTTTATAGATTGCTATCCTTGATTTTTCAGGGTTGCCATATTCATCAAAACTTATAGGACCACAAAGACTCTCTGTGACAGAATTTTGGATTAGAGATGATAAAGATTTAGATTTGTCTCGGTTATGAGCAACAATAGCATTGATTAAAATTCTTGTCGCATCATAGCTATAGATTGAGAAAGAGCTGAGATTATGTTTGAAAATTTTATTATATTTTTTTTCAAAGTCAATGAAATCATTAGATTGATCATCGATGTTGCAGCCTAAAACATGAGCTCCCTCTGCTCTTAATCCAGCAAGTTGGATGAATCGTTTACTAAAGTTTCCATCGGCACCAAAAAATGTCACGTCTGATTTATTATCTAAGGCTAAATCCACTAACATTTGTGCAGCATCAGCATATTCACCAATAAATATCACTATATTAGGAGTGTTGTGTTTAAAGACATGATAAAAATGTTTACCGCTAACATCAAATTTTAAACTTTCAATTTTCATTGTTTCAGAAACATTTCTCAGTAGATAGTTTTCGATTAATGTCGCAAGGTTAGAACCATAGATTGTTCCATTATGAAGAATTGCTATATTTTTGCGTAACTTCGGTAAATTTGCTACAGCTCTTGCTAGTGTCAGGGCTTGTCTTTCGTCTATATCTATAGTTCTAAATACTTTACCACGTGCTTCTTCTCTATTCGTTAACCATGGGTGAGTTGAACCTGGACTGATTTGAATGATGCCGTTATTTATATATATTTTTGATGCTTCAATAGATATATTTGAATTAAGATGACCAATTACTCCTGCTACTTTCTCTTTCAGGAACTTATTTGCACAATCTAAAGCTGATGCTACAGCTGCTTTATCATCACAGATTATTAACTCAACTGGCTTACCTTTGAGATTAGCTTTTCTATTTTGTTCTTGAACAGCTAATCTTGCACCATTTACTATTGAACGACCAAGTTCAGTGTAGGGACCTGAAAGCGGTCCAGATACACCGATTTTTACAGCTTTATTGTTTTCTTTAATGATTTGAATCTCAGCTTGAGTTAATGAAACTAGTTTAAGTTCATTTAAAGAATGTTTAAAGTCTTCTGACCATAAATATTCTGTTAGCTCTTTAATTTCATCTTGAACTTTTTCATTTAAATATAGATTTGAACTGTAGTATAAATTTATCACTCTATATAAAGGAAAATTTCCGGAATTGATATTTAAAATTGTTGGGGCTATGTTGTTTAAATTGATTGCTTTTACACGGTTGTCAATGCTAGAAAAGCTTACGTATGATATTGAGTTTTCATATTGTTGAACTAAAGCTAGAGCTTCTTCGTTAGTATTTGCGATAAATTGATTTTGAGCTGCTCTTAAATTATCTTTTTGCAAGAACTTTGATAAGGTTTGGTTGTCAGCATGAGTTTCAGCTTTATTAATAACAGTAATCGGTTGCTTAGTACCTTTTAACTTAGACCAAGATTTCATACTCCCTAAAAATATTTTTGATAAATCTTCTTTATTAAGGTTGTCAATTGGGTTACTAGGGTTTACTACAAAGACTAAGCTATCTTTAGCAACTATAATTTTACTGATTTCATCGTCATTAGTTATTAAAGGATCTATTGACCCAAGATACATTGAGTTAGAGCTCTTATGAAGAAAGTCAATGCATTTAATTTGTTCAATTTTTTGAAATTTGATTTTTGAATTATGTTTTAACTTCTCTGTAAGTAAAGAGGCTAGCTTTGAGTCAAGTTCACTATAAGCTATTGTTATAGAATTCTTATTGTTGGATCCTGAGCTGCAAGAACTAACAATAAATACTGTTAATAACAGAAAAATTTTTTTAATATAATTCACCAAGCTCATCTAACTCATCAGGGTCTAAACCTACGTCTTCAAGCTCTTTTTGGAGTTGTTCTTCTTCATTCGAAGCGGCTTGCTGTTGAGCTTGTGCAGCTTGCATTGCCTGCATTTGTTGAGGACTCATTTGTTGTTGTGCAGCAGCTTGTTGTTGTGCTTGAGCAGCCTGCATAGCTTGCATTTGCTGAGGGCTCATTTGCTGTTGTTGTGGAGCTGGAGCTTGCCTTGATCCTTGACCAAGTTCTTGAACTTCAGCACCTATCTTTTCAGACTTAATTTTAGTATTCTTGATTTTTAAACCAAACTGGTTTCCGACTACGATGAGTTCTCCTTTAGCTACGATTTTATTTCCTGCAGCTATTAGGTAAAGCTCACTATCTAAAAGCAAGCCTAGTGGCAAAACTCCACCATCTTTTAATTCCATGATTTGCTTTAGTGGTAAGTTGACGGATTTAAACTGTGCTGTGAGCTCAATATTTAGGTCAGTAAATAAATCATTATCATCAATTGGTAAGTTTTCTTGAGGCATATCAGGTACTTCTAAGTCGTCGTAATATAAATTTTCCCAGTTTGGGTCGTTTCTAGACGGGATTTCTATATTTATATATAGATTGTCGTAGTCATTTCGCTCCCACCACAACTGATCGATGGAGCTTTTTTCTAGTAATACTATATCATCTTCCTCTAATTGCTTTAGATCAGAGAGAGGAAGCTTAGATTTACCAGCACATAGATCTATAGGAACTTTAAAATCGAGTTCATTTATCATATAACCAATATCCACTCGATAATTACTATGATCTAAGTAGTTTTTAGGTCTTAAGCCTGGAGGGATGCTAATTGCAAATGAAGCTAGTTCACCATTTTGAAACTCAAGGGACCAAATTAAAAAGTCGTTAGTTCCAGAACTATTAGGATCTGCAATTCGCCATTGTCCTTTCCAGTATTTCTCTAGTTCTACAAAAAACTGTTCGAAAATTTTCAATTCAAGATCTGTTAGTTTACTTAATTCAAAGTCTGATTTTCTTTTTCCAAGACTTAATCTGAGTAGATTGAATATTAGACTTTTACTTAAACGAAACTGCCCTGGAGTGGGGGTGAAACTATCCCATTCAGAAACTAAACCTTTCCATAAATCATCATTTATGTTTTTTGAAATGGCTAGTGGCCGTGATTTTACGGTAATTCCCCAATATGAACTGATTAATTCATTAAGGTGATAATCAGGTGAAAACCATGAGCATGAGTCATCAGCAGATTCAAATCGAGATTGGCTAAACGCAATCCCAAAAGCTTCAGTTATAGAACTGGCTTTATAATCTACCGGCATTAATATAGATTTACCCATGTTATGACTTTATTATCGTATATTCTGATATTAAAACTATTATAGTTGGTAAAAATAATTAAGGAGGAGTTAATAACCCTAAAGATTTCAAAAATGATACTGCACTATTACGAGAGAGGAGACCGAAAGAATCCTACCGTTCTCTTTATACACGGTAGTGCTAGTGACGCGACTGTATGGTTAAACGAGCTAAATATTATTGCAGCTAGAGGCTTTCATTGCTTAGCCTTTGATCTTAGAGGACATGGAGATACTCGAAACTTAATTCAACCCTCAGAGAAGGTTAAGCTTGATATAGATACTCATATCCATGACACTATCGAAACTTTAAAACATATTGGTATTGAAGGGCCTATAACTCTAGTTACTCATAGCTTTGGTGGTTTAGTTGCGGTGAATATTGCTGAAAGGTATCCTGATTTAGTAAGTAAACTTGTCTTAGTGTGTTTACCAGCTAAATTAATCTTTCCGATTAAGCATTTTTTACACTTTTTATTAGGAAAACCATTATATTTTATTCAGGCCAACCTTGATTTCTTTAAAAAGACTCCTTTAAGACCTAGATACAAATCATCTATAACTACTAATGCTCAAGTTTTAAGAGAAATTTATAAACATGTGAAGACTTGGAATTCATTTCGTAAGGTACCTAGGTTGAAATCTAAAGTTTTTTTTGCAGCAGGACGCTTTGATTTAGTCTCACCAGCATATTTAATTTATTTACTTCATGAAAAAACTAAAGATTCACGCTTTGAATTGTTTAAGTGGTCTTCTCATGCTTTAATGGAAGATGAACCTGTTAAATTCCAAGAGTGGCTTTATTATTGCCTGAACGAAGACTAAGTGATGGATTTACATTGAGCTATACTTTGTTTTTAGCTCTGTTTTTTGCTGCTTTATTTTCAATACTAACTTATTTTTCTTTTACTAACTTAAAACTCTCTTCTAAGTCCTATGCTTCATTACAAGCAAAATATCTAGCTGAGTCTGCAAATGCAAGAGCATTAGCTTTGATGAATACTCAGACTATGCCAGACACAGATGCTTTCGAAGAAGATGATGATTTTGATGATGATGATGACTTCGATGATGATTTTGAAGATGATGAAGATGAAGATGAAGATGATGATGATGATGATGATTTTGATGACGATGATTTTTTTGATGAGTCAATTTTAGAAGTTCAACCTCGCTATATAAACTATGTTACGGAAGATTTATTTTATGTAAACATCCAAACAGGAGAGGTTATTAACCAAGAACAGTATGCTTTGCTATTGGCTGAACAGAAAAACAATCAGGCTAATCGTCCGGTAGATTTTAATGAGGCTGATCAACCTGATATAAAAGATCTATATCTGCCATTGCCAGAGGTTAATGTTTCTTATGTAGGATTAATTAAAATACCTGAAAAATCACAGTTGAAGCCTGGTTTTGAGCTTAAAATTGCTGATAAAATTCGTGTTAACATCAAGCAAGATAATATACTTGGCGAGTATCTAGGTTTAAGTTTAAAAAGTCCCTTTGATGAAAAAAAACCAGTACTGAGATCTATTAGTCCTAACTATGCCTTTCCTGGAGACTTGATAGATATTTTTGTAGATGGGGAAAATCTTAGTTCATCTAAAGTTACCTTTTCTTCAAGTGACTTTGAGATCATAAATATAAGTGATGGCGCTGATGTCATTACTGTAAACCTAAAAGAAGAAATCAAACCTGGAGTCTACAAATTAAATATTTCCGGAAAGAAAATAGATTTCTATGTTGCACCAAAGTTTGATCCTAATAAAGAAGCACCAGAACTTCATAACATTTTTATGGAAGATGAAGAGCTTGGAATGAAGCAGATGACAGAGATTGAAAACAGTGGTGTCATAAAAAATTTAAAGTTAACTGGAAGGAATTTAGCTTTAGATAATGTTCCAGCAATTCTAGTTCCTGATCTCAAAGGAGTGAGATTTAAAATAAAAACTTTTAATGATAAAGAAATTCTTTTTGATCTTGAAGCAAAGTCCTTACCAGTAAACAATACTTTTATGATTAAATTAATCACTAGTGGTGGTGAAAGTAATTCTTGGATAGTTAATATTATAGCTAGATCTTCTGGGGATGCTGACCTGAAACCTTTTACAGGGATCTATTCTACTCGCCTAAAGCTTTTACAAGCTAACTCTCTTTCAAATTTACCTTGGAATTTTGACGATGATTTTGATGAAGGACTAGAGGGGGAAGGTAGACCAGGGGACCCTGGACAGGAAGGTCTACAAAGAGAGTTTAGCTTAATTAATTCTGATTTAGAAACAGTGTGGCTTTTAGAGTCTATAGCTACTGTTAATGGCTATACTTATAAAGAATCTTCGATAGTGAGAAGAACTGTTCCTAAAATAGCTGCACCCTTGATTACTAATACTAAAGTACGTTTTGCTGGCAAAGATTTTAAGGTGAAAGGTATTGAATTAGCTAAAGCAGAGCTCAATGATTCTGTCTCTAAAGGTGATACTTTCTTAGAGTTTATTAATGAGTTCCCGCCACTAGATACTGACTTAGAGCCTAAGCCAGATGAACTTGTTTTGGATGGCTCAGCAGTAGTTGAGGATTTAGAGTTAAATGATGAATCACAGCGATTCATGAGCCCTGAGATTGTAAGATTTGAACCTGGAGCTTTAGTGTCAGTTATTCCATCTGGTTCAAACTTTGAGACGGTTTCGGATTATGCAATTATCAAAGAGATTCAGAATGAAGCTATTATATTAGAGGATCCTGGATTTAAAGATATTCATTTTATTCGTGATAATTTAGTCCAGTTCATTCCATCAGTAATTAGCACACAATCTATTGACGAAAGATCAGCTAAGCGTCATTTAGAGCCAGAATACGCTTGGTTAGAACTTGAGAATATTAGTGGTTTTCAAAACTTAGATAATTTATTATTTTCTGATATTTCATCTCTAAATTACTATAAAAGAGATTTGAAGACTCAATTCCCGGGTGGCTTCATATATGCATTACAAGAATCACAAAGACTTCAAGTTGAAGAGTATTTTGATGAAGGAGAGTATTTCGGTTTAAATATTATTCAAGGTGAAGTTACTTTTACTAAAACAAACCCACTTTATGGACAAGGAATTTTAATTATAGATACCACCGAAGGTGGTAGGAGCCCTCAAGGTGGAACTGTAAGGCTTGAAGGATCTACTAAAA
This sequence comes from uncultured Candidatus Melainabacteria bacterium, assembly GCA_937927525.1. Taxonomy (GTDB): domain Bacteria; phylum Cyanobacteriota; class Vampirovibrionia; order LMEP-6097; family LMEP-6097; genus DT-14. The sequence goes on along the minus strand of CALBDR010000358.1, from coordinate 42,907 downwards.
ATCAAAGTGAGTTTAAAGGGTTAATTTACGTAATTGGTGATTTAGAAATTTCAGGGACCTTAGAGATGCAGGGAGCAATTATAGTGAAATCCCCGCAGGAAGGTTCTTCTATCCAAATAAATTCAGATGGAGCTATTAATTTTAACCCACAGGAAATAGCGAAGACTATTTTTGATTTGCCATTTATTATTCAACCGGGTACTAGAAATATAACGAGGATGAAAAAGCATGACTTTGAGGCGAAATAATTCAGGAGTAACTTTAGTAGAGTTATTAGTTTCATTAGCTATTATTACACTAGTGATTTTTTCGGTTTTAAAATTCTATTCGACAAATTTACTTACTAACACTAAGGAGTATAAACGAGCAGAATTATATTATCGTGCTGTTGAAGAGATGGAAAATTTAATAGCTAAAGATTATTCTAGTGCTGATTTGAAAACTTATTTTAATAGTAATTCCAATATTCGTTTTTTAGACGATGGTAAATATCTTTTAAAAATTAAGGTTGAAAGTGTTGATCCATTTACTACACTTGCTCCAGAACCCTACCCGACTAAGCAGAGTGAAGATAGGCTATTGAAGAAAATTACCATATCAGCAGTAGCTTTAGAAGATGCCGAGTATCCTGATATGGCTAGGCAGGTGGATATTTTTAGGTTTATTAGTCCTTAGTTAATATTATCACAGCCTTGGCAACTTGACAATACGTATTGTGGGCTGCTAAGATTGTGTACATACTATAGAGGAGTGGAATTTATTTTAGGTATTTCCCCAAGAAATTTTATGCCAGCTTTGGATGGTTTGACCAGCCATGGTGATGTCTATGATTTTGGTGGAGCTGCCGAGGCTAATCGACTTAATAAACCTTCTAGAAATATAATGGGGGCTTTATCAGGCAAATTCATGCCTACTAAATATAAAAGTCAAATCGAAAGAGGTCTGAGAATTGTTCTTATGACTGCACATTCTCCATTTCTTAAACCCTTCCAATTTTTGAATTTGTTTTCTAATCATATATTTGGGCAATTTGAAGGACTTGTTGACTCTATTTATGAAAAAGGATATAAGCTTTTTCCACACAAAATGATTGGGCAAGGTATCAAAGCTATAAAGAATTCAGTTAATCTTGGTGGGGCTAATTCTGGTAAATCTAAGCATATTTCAGATCATTGGTTATTAAAAAAATTAAATATCAACATTGATGATAACTTAGCAGAGGAATTAATTAAAATCATTACAAAAATTTATGATCCTGAGTACTTAAAATCAGTAAGTCCAGAATTTGTAAATGAGCATGGAAAACTTGTGTTTTTCACAAAAGCTCTTAAACATGGTGAGCATCCATACATTACTCTATCTGAACATATATTAGAGGAAGCGATGGGTGAACTTACGAAGAAAGCCTTTGGAGGAGCAAGTGGAGCGATAAATAATCTAGATGAAGAGATCCATGAAGATGAAGTAACTCAAGAAGAAACGGGCGCGAAGCTAAAAAAAACTGGAGATAATGCTGCAAATAAAGCCAGTGAAGTTGCAATTGCTGCAAAAAATGGTGTTCAAAATGGAGTAGATAAGGTAACTCAAGGCACTAAAAATATTTCTTTTGGAAATAATGCTAAAAGTCCTTCTAAATCAAAAGTTAAGATAGGATTTTTAGATCAAATCACTGAAAATATTACTGGATTAGGTAATAGTTTAACGGGACTTCTTAAAAAATTACCAATCCCAGGTTTAGGTAAAGGCAATCCCTCAGCAGCCTAAATAAACTTGCACATTTGTGCTAAGCTGACTTTTTCTTTTTAGGCTTCGAAGGCTCTTCAGCCTCAACTTTAGTTAAAGGTGTAACTGAAGCCAGTTGTAAATCTTCAACCATATCTTCAGTTATAGTTATTTTCTCCAATTCTTCTTGAGAAGGAGCTTCAAACATAATATCTTTCATTATTTCTTCAATGATGCTACGAAGTGCTCTAGCACCCATTTTACGTTTTTGAGCTTTCTTTGCTATCTTTTCTATAGCTTCATCTGTAAAATTAAGCTCAACACCATCTAAGTCTAAAAGCTTAGTATACTGTTTCACTAGAGAGTTTTTAGGTTTAGTAAGAATAAGTTTTAAAGTTTCTGTGTCTGGAGCATCTAAGCTTGCAATTACTGGAACTCTACCGACAAACTCAGGGATAATTCCAAAGTGAACCAAATCTTCTGGTTCAGCGAATTTAAAGGCTTTTGAAAGCCTATTATTTTTTTCATCTTCTGAAAGACTCTCTGCTCCAAAGCCGACACTTACATTAGACTTCTCTTTGCGCTTTTCAATGATTTGTTCCAAACCTACAAAAGCTCCACCACAAATAAAGAGAATATTGTGAGTGTCAATCTCTATCATCTCAGCATGAGGGTGCTTTCTAGAACCTTGGGCTGGGATACTTGCTTTAGTACCTTCAATTAATTTTAGTAATGCTTGTTGAACTCCTTCCCCAGAAACGTCTCTTGTGATAGATGGGTTTTCTGATTTTCTTGAGATTTTATCGATTTCATCGATATAAATAATTCCCATTTCAGCTTTAGCTTGATCACCTTCTGCGTTTTGATAAAGTCTTTGAAGCATGTTTTCTGCATCTTCACCGACATAGCCAGACTCTGTAATCGTCGTAGCATCAGCCATAGCAAAAGGAACTTTTAAATACTTAGCTAGTGTTTCTACTATATGTGTTTTACCACTACCAGTAGGTCCTAATAAAAGTATATTGGACTTATTTATCGTAATTCTTTCCTGATCTTCTTCATCTGGATGCTTATTATTATTATTATTGATTCTCTTATAGTGGTTATATACAGCTACTGATAATGTTTTTTTAGCGATTTCATTACCGATAACATATTCATCTAAATGAGCTTTAATCTCTTTAGGCTTAGGTAAATCATCAAAGTCTAGTAATTGATTTTGAGTTTCAGGTTCTGCTTTTACAGAATCTGTACTAGCAGGAGCATCAATAATGCCCTCATCTTTTAAGATTTCAAGACAAAGAGAAATACATTCGTCACAAATATAAATACCTGGACCTGCAACTAGTTTCTTAACTTGATCCTGACTCTTTCCACAGAAAGAACATTTTAATAAGCCGTTATTTTTAAGCATGTATTGGTTTTATGGATTTTAACTAAAGATAGGTTTATAATTTTTTATAAATTATCGTCGTTTTCAATGTTGGTTGGTTTCTTAGAAACCACCTTATCAACAATACCATATTCTTTAGCTTCTTGCGCGTTCATGATATAGTCTCTATCTGTATCTTGAGTAACTTTTTCTAAAGGCTGGTTACAGTTCTCAGCTAAGATTTCATTTAACATTTTCTTCATTCTAAGGATTTCATTAGCTTGAATTTCGATATCAGAAGCTTGTCCTTGAGCTCCACCTAAAGGTTGGTGGATAAGGACTCTAGAATGAGGTAATGCCATTCTCTTACCCTTAGTACCTGAGCTTAAAAGGAATGCACCCATACTTGCACACTGACCTAAGCAGAAAGTCGCTACATCAGGTCCGATGTGTTGCATTGTGTCGTACATTGCTAAACCAGCCGTTACAGAACCACCAGGGCTATTAATGTATACGTAAACATCTTTACCAGAATCCTCAGAATCTAATAATAATAATTGACCTACGAAAATACTTGAAACGATATCGTTAACTTCTGAAGAAAGAAAAACTATTCTTTCCCTTAATAATCTTGAGAATAAGTCGAAACTTCTTTCACCTTTAGGTGTAGTTTCGATTACATTAGGAACATAACCCATTATCCCTCTAGATACAGCTGAAATGCTTTCGCCATGTAAATCAAGTGGGTTAACTAAACCATAGTTTTCTGTAATAGCTTTAATGTCAGCTTTAGTTTCAAGTTTAATATCTCTATAATCCATATAAAAGAATTTATCATGTATTTAATAGCAAGTCTATTCATTTCCACTAGTTTTGAGTTTTTTTTGTTTTTCATATATCATCAGATGAATAATTTAAATTTATTGAAATTATATTGTTAGTTCGAACTGGCTACTGCCCCGAAACTAAGATTTGGTCTTATCTGATGATATATGAAAAATAATTTTTGGTTTGCTAAAATCAAGTTCCACTGTGGAATTGGTAGAAAAGATTAAATTTTATAGCGAGAATTCACATTACGCATTTCATACACCTAATCATATCGGTAGGTCTGGCTTTAATGCAGACTTAACGGAGTTACCAGGTTTAGATAATATTGAATATCCTGAAGACTCTATAAAAAAAGCTCAAGCAGAAATTGCTGAGTATTTTAATGCTGAAGCTAGCTTTTTTCTTACTAATGGCGCCAGTCTTGGCTTACAAGCAGCTTTACAGGCATTGAAAATAGATCTTTTGAGGGAATCTAGAGATTTGAAACCAGTTTTACTGGCTAGAAATATTCACAAATCAGTGCTTTCAGCTATTATTCAAACTGGTTTTGATATTGAATTTCTTGAACTTTTCTATGATGACGACTTGGATTTATATACAGGTCTTGATTTTTCGAAATTAAATTCTAGCGAGAATTATTCAGCTTTAGTTATAACTAATCCTAGTTATGAAGGCTTCTATTCTGAAATACCTAAGCAGGAAATTCCTGTCATTGTAGATGAAGCTCATGGAGCTCATTATTATTTTTCTGAATACCTTCCTGCTGGAGCTTTAAATTCAGGAGCTGATATAGTAATTCAATCATGGCATAAGTGTCTAACAGCACTCACTCAAGGAGCTGTGGCTCATGTTAATAAAAAATCTAAAATTTCGAAAGATTCTTTTCATGATGCTTTAAGGCTTTTACAGTCGACTAGCCCAAGTTATTTAATTTTAAAAAGTCTTTGTGAAGCGTTCTTGCTTTTTAAAAAAAATGGAGAAGAGTTACTTGCTAATTTAAAACATATAACTAGTAAAATTCCAGAGCTGATAAAAGCTACTAGTAATCATGATTTCACTAGGTTGATTTTGAAATTACCTAATGGAATTAACGTTGAAGATTTTGATGCAGAGCTTGAAAAATCTAATATTTATTGTGAATCATATTCAAATAAAAGTATTTTATTCTTCTTAAGTGTTTTTCATGAAAAAAAGGATATTGATTATTTAATTGAAGAATATTTTAAAATTGAGAAAAAATTAGCTATAGCTGCCGATAAGCACATGGGCGAAGAGTTGAAGAATATTAACTTAAGCACAGCTAAGCAAATTTTGAATCCTCAAAAAGCATTTTTTAGTCCATTTGAATTAGTAAATTTAGCTGAAGCTGAGGGGTATATCTCGGCTGATTACTTTGCATTATGCCCACCAGGCTTTCCAATCACTATTCCTGGGCAAATAATTACTAGGGATATCATAGAGAAATTGCAATTATCAAAAGAATTTATGAATTTACAAGACGGCAAAATTAAAGTACTTTTAAGGAGAGTATAAGTATAGGTGCGTCCGAAAATAAAAATATCTGGAATATTTAGCGCAGATGACGCGAAGATGGCTCTTGAATTAGGAGCAGACTATATCTCTTTTGATCATATATCTTTCTCTAAAAGGTTTTTAGATTTTTCACAAATCACAGCTATTTTAAGTAGTCTTTCAGCTGCTCAAAAAAGAAAAGTTGTTTTAGCTACTGATATGAGTGGTGTAGACTCACTGTCACAGTTTTTAAAGAAGTCTGAGATTCAGATTATTGAGCCTGTTCGTCCTGCAATGAAAAATAGTGACATCATGAAAATTCGAAACAATGGTATTAAAATTTTTCATAAAGTAAATCTTAATAGTTCTGCAGATATTTTAAATATAGATTTACCTAAAGATGCTTATGATTTAGCTATTTTTGATATTCGCCCAAATTTCATCTCTAGAGTTGATAGATTTACTAGAAATTATAAAGTAGCACGGATAGTAAGGGATATCTTCAATGATATAAAAGACAATATTCCTATTACGGAGTATGGAATTAGTGGTGAATTAAACTTAGATAGTATCTTTACACTAATACAAGTCTGCCAGCCAGATTTAATAGATTTATCAATCCAATTTGAAAAAGAACACTCTTTTTATAAATCTTTTGATAAAATGTCGTCGTTTTTTGGTAAATTGAATACAGTGTTCCCAAATGTTAAAAATTAAAGTATGCGGTATTACAAATGTTTTCGACGCCCAAAAGGCGTTAAAACTCAGTGCGGATTATTTAGGTTTTAATAATATAACAGGTACACGAAGGTTTATTGATGTCGTTGATATGACTGATATCGTGACACGTGTCCCTGAAAGTTTAAGAGATAAGTGTGTGCTCCTTGCTAAAGAGCAGGATATTATGGAAATCGTTAAATTAGCTAAAGCTATAGGTGTTACTGCTATTCAACCATATTTACCTCCTGAAGCGAATAATGACTCTTATTATAAAAAAGCTAGAGATTTAGGTATGACAGTCTTTAGAGTAATTCATATAGAAAATAAAAGATCACTTATGGAAATGAAGATTGACCCTGAGTCTGCTGATTATTTTATTTTAGATACTAAGCCATCTGACCCTAATCTTATGGGTGGATCTGGCGAAGCGTTTGATTGGTATCTATATAACTGTGCTAAAGAAATACTTCCAGAAAGGAAGATGTGTTTAGCCGGTGGTTTGAATGTAGATAATATTGAAGAAGCTATAGATGAAACAGAAACTAATTTGATAGATGTATGTACTGGGCTTGAAGATATGCCTGGTTTGAAAAACCATGATAAGATGGATATTTTCTTTGAGAAAGTAAGAAATTTCAAACAGGCAACTGCTGCATAGTTTGTAGTTTTTAAGAAGCTAGGGTGTCGATACGTGTAGCTAAATCATAGTCTAGTTCTGTAATTTTCTTTTCGCTATGAGTCCATGTACTAATATCAAGTGAGGCCCACTTTAGAAGCATATCAGGGTGATGATCGATCTGCTCAGCAATTGCAGCAACTTTATTTAGGAAGTCTACAGCTTGCATGTATGTTCTAAAATCAAATTTCCTGATTAGTTTTTTATGATTTCCTTCTTCGACTATATCCCACTCTGGATGAAGTTTGTCTTTCATGTATTTTATTTTAGCCTATTATTTCTAATCTACAATCTTCAACCAGAAGAAACAGTGTCTTAGCATTGTAAACTGATATGGATAATTTTTAATTACAGGAAAGTCTATATCACCTTTAAGCTCAATTAAACGCTTACCTTCGAATTCGGATAAATCTATATCCATAGCAAGCGCTTTACCAGAAAGGTTAGCTACTACCAGGATTTGATCGTCTTCATATTCTCTTAGAAAGCAAATTGCTTTCTCTGAGGATGTCTTAATAAACCTAATAGAGCCCCTACCGAAGGTGGCTGCATGTTTCTGGCGCACTTTAATTAACCTTCTAATCTGATTATAGAGTGAAGTATGGGATTTGCTTACAGTTTCGACGTTTAATGAATGGAAACCATAGGTGGAGTCTGTGTTAATCGGAAGGTAAAGAGCTTGAGGCTCTGCTGATGAAAAGCCTGCATTTTTGTTTTCGTTCCACTGCATCGGAGTCCTTAACCCATCTCTATCTCTAAGATAGACATTGTCTCCCATGCCGATTTCATCTCCATAATAAATAATTGGCGTACCAGGAAGTGAGAATAGAAAACTATTTAGTAAAAGATTTTTTCTTCTACTATTTTCCATCATTGGTGTCAAACGACGGTTAATACCATTATGACGAATCATCTTAGGGTGGGGGGCGTACTCTTTTAAAAGAAATTCTCTTTGCTCCTCTGTTGCAGTGTCTAAGACGATTTGGTCGTGACTTCTTAAGAAAAGGCAATACTGACAATTATCAGGAATCTCAGGAGTATCTTTCACTACTTTCTCAATGACGTCATAGCGTTCCTTCTTTATGGCGTAAAAGAGTCCAGTCATAATCGGGAAATGGAAAGACATGTGGAACTCGTCACCCTTACCAAAATATTCTGCAAGTTGTTCTCCATATTGGAAAGCACATTCAGCCAGTAAGATTTTATCTTGGTATCTATCATCGATAGCGGTTCTAAGATCTTTGAAGAATTGGTGAGTGGCTGGTAGATCTTGACAGTTTGTCCCCTCTTCTTCAAATAAAAATGGCACGGCATCACATCTGAAACCGTCTAGGCCTAGATCTAACCAGAAGAAAACAATTTTTTTGAATTCTTCAACTACTTCTGGATTTTCAAAGTTTAAATCCGGTTGACTTGAATAGAATCTATGCCAATAGAACATCTCAGCTTCTTCATCCCAAGTCCAGTTTGAAGTTTCTTGATCGAATAAAATCGGGGCATCGACATATTTTTCTTTAGTGTCAGACCAGACGTAATAATCTCGATATTTAGAGTCTGGATTTCTTCTAGCTTCTTGAAACCAATGATGCTCTATAGAAGTATGATTCATTACTAGGTCTGCAATTACACGAATACCATTTTTATGAGCTTCTTTCATGAAGTATTTAAAATCTTCTAGAGTGCCGAATTCTTCTTTAACTTTATAGTAGTCAGCGACATCATAGCCGTCATCAAACATCGGAGATTCGAAAAATGGCATAAGCCATAGACAGTTAATCCCTAGATCTTTTAGATAAGGTAGCTTTTCTGCTAAACCTAAAAAATCTCCGTAACCATTACCGCTGCTGTCATAAAAATACTTGACATGAGTTTGATAGAACACTGCATCTTGATACCAGTGGACGTTTTTTTTCATATGAACACTGCCACGGGCTATTTGGTCATGATAAGCAATATCAGATTCAGTCATCTATATCATTATATGTACCCATATATGTTTTGTCAGTTGATTTTCTTATGAAAGTTTTAAGAACACGTTGAAATATGCAATTTAGTTGATTTCTCTGCAAATACTCAAATGAAATATGAGAAAATTAGTTAAGGTTCATTTTCATGCAAAAAAAACTAGCTATATTTGCTGCAAACTTTACTGCTAAGTTAATCAAGTTTCTAAAACTAGGAAATGCAAGTAGTTTACCTGGCAGAATCGCACTTAAGATTTACCCTGAATTGTTGAGAGACTATTCAAAATTTTTAGATAATAGTATTTCTTCACTTAGGCTAATAGTTAGTGGCACTAATGGTAAAACCACTTCTGTAGGTTTACTTGATTCTATTTATGAAGTTTATGCTGCTAAAGAAAATCTAATTTCTAACCGTCTAGGGGCAAATCTTTACTATGGAATTGCTACTGCTTTCGTTTTGTCAACAACTGATAAATATGATAAGCAGGATTTTATTTTAGAAGTAGATGAAGCTGCTTTACGTTCAGTTGCAAAGGATTTGAAACCAGACTTAATGGCATTCACTAACGTTTTTCGTGATCAGCTTGATCGTTTCGGAGAAATAGATACTACTAGAAGGTTTATTCAAGAAGCAATAGATGAAGTTAAGGATGTTAATTTAGTGATAAATTATGATGATCCTAAGATTAGGTCTCTGAAGTCATCTTCAGGCTCAAAAAGATATTTTTATAAATTGGAGATTTCTGATGAATTGAAAAATAAGATTGATTATCAGGTTAGTGATAAGGATGCTGCTTTAGATGAGCTTGATTTGGAAAATGATATTGATGAACTTTACTTAATCAAAGGTTTTTTGAAAGATATAAAAAGTTCAGGTACAGTCTTTGACTTGAATTATGCTGGTAAATCACTTGAGATTAATTTAAGCTTGCCAGGTGTCTATAATGTTTATAATGCTCTTCTTGCTGCAAGTGTTTTTATAGCTTATGATTGTCCATTAAATTTGATTAAAGAGGGTTTGGAAAATTATAAAGGTAGCTTCGGGCGAGCTCAAAACAAACTTATTAATGGTAAAAGTTCAAATATCTTTTTAATAAAGAATCCTAAAGGTTGTTCTGAGGTTTTAAATCTAATTAAACTTGACCAGCATGCTATAAACCTAATTATTATTAACGATGATTATGCTGACGGTAGGGATGTTTCTTGGTTATGGGATGCTAATTTTGAGATTGTAGCTGAAGCTAAGTCAGGTTCTGAAAATATTGATTTTGTCTGCAGTGGTAATCGAGCTCTTGATATGGCATTGAGACTTAAGTATGCAGGTATTTCAACTAATCGAATCTATGTTGAAGAAGATATAAAATCGGCTTTGGACTATGCAAGTAAAACTCAAACTAGTAGACCTTTAAATATCTTACCTACTTACACAGCTTTACTTTATTTAGAGAAGCTTTTAAGTTTAACTAAGAGTCTAAAAGCTTAAAGAGTTACATTTCCTCTGGACTTAATTCTTCACCATCATCATTAATCCCAGGCATTACTTTGGAGAAAACAGTTAAAAACATAGTAAATACGAATGCAAGGATAGTAAATCCTAATAAAACTCCTTTCCACATGCCGGCAAATATCATAGTTTAGATTTTATCATTGATTAATCATTTTCCGATACAAAACTGACTAAACATATTATCTAGTATTTCTTCAGTTAAATCATCTCCAGTGATTTCACCTAATCTAGCTATTCCGGCTTTAAGGTCTATAGTCCAGAAATCATGTTCCATAGCGGATTCAGCTGTTTCTAAAGCTCGAATTAATGATTCTTTACATTGTCTAAGTAAATCTGCCTGTCTGGAATTGATACTAACTTTACACGAGTTGGCTATAGAATTTAATTCAGGATTTGCTTTCTCATAAATGTATTTTTTTAATTCTTCAATATTTAATTTAGTTTCATTAGAAATAACTAAATTAAAATTGCTAGAGTTTAAATTTTTGCTACTTGCATCCAATAAATCAACTTTAGTTCCTATTACTAGAAAATCTTTTTCTGGAAAGCTTTTTTGAAGCTCTATAATTTCAGTTTGAAACTTTGTATGGTCTGTTATATTACTTATATCTTCTAACCAAAGAATTAAATCGGCGTCTTGAATAGCTTTCTTACTAAGTTCAATCCCTATTTTTTCTACAGTATCATTACTGTCTCTTATTCCAGCAGTGTCACTTATAACTACAGGTATACCATTTAAGTTCATTGATTCTTCGATAATATCTCTTGTTGTTCCTGCAATATCAGTAACAATTGCTCGATCATTTTTTAAAAGAGTATTAAGAAGACTAGATTTCCCAGCATTTGGCTTGCCAGCTAGGGCTACCTTGAAACCTTCTCTTAAAATTTGACCAGATTTCTCACTTTTTAAAATCTCTTCGATGTCTAAAATTGTGAAGCTTAATTTCTCTGTGAATTTTTTGACTGGATATTCATCTACTTCGTCAGGAAAGTCAATGCATGCAATTAATTCAGCAAGTAATTTTAATAAAGCATTGCGCATGGTTTTTATTTTTTGACCTAAAAAACCTTGGTAAAGGTTCACAGCATTTGCTCCAGATAATTCAGTTCTTGAGTTTATTAAATCTAAAATTCCTTCAGCTTGACTCAGATCAATTTTTTTATTAAGAAGAGCTCTTTCTGTGAATTCGCCTGGCTCAGCGAGGCGCGCACCATTCTCTAAACATAGCTCTAAAATCTTTTTACTTAACCATGAACCTCCGTGGCATTGGATTTCAATTACATCTTCACCAGTAAAACTTTTCGGGGCTTTGAAATTTAGAATTAACGCTTGATCAATTTTTTTTTCACTGTTCTCTGATTTTTCAATAATCCACTTCAGCTTAAAGCTTGCAGGGATTAATTCTTCATCTGAGATATTTGAAATCTTTTTAATTATTTCATGGCTCTTTGAGCCACTTATACGAATGATAGAGACTGCTGCTGTTCCTGGTGATGTTACTATTGCGGCTATTGTTTCCATAGGTTGTTGATTTTAACAAAGTTAAACTTTACTTATATGCAATAACTGTTGGGAAAATTTTATGTTTATCATAAAAGAATTTAATTGCTTTAAAACCATATCTCTTAAGCATTAATTGCATTTCTTTTTCAGTTTTATAAACTTGCCATTTAGCCTCTAGGATTTCAACAAAGACTTTGTATTGAATATTTAAATTTTCATTACCGATGGCATTTATATCCCAGGGAGAATCATTTGAACTAATTGGTGGAAAAGTTAGGAAGCTACTTATCAGTAAACCGCCAGGCTTTAGAGCTTTTGAAAAGCGATTAAATAGTTTATTGTGCTGGATATCATTTTGGGTATAGATGTTTAAACCATTGCTGATCAGTAAATCAAACTCATTTTCAAACTTAATAGTAAAAGCATCTTTTTCGATTAAAGTTACTCTTTCTGAAAGACCTTTAGCTTCAGCATTTTTGGTGGCGAGTGTAATCGACTCTGGATCTAAATCTAATCCTGTTAATTTATAATTTTTTGCTTTACTGTAATCTAACTCTAATAAATCATCCATGAGCCCACAAGGAATAGAAAGCGCTGAGAAACAATCTTTTTCTGGAGCTTTTTTATTTATATACTCTTGAGCAATCTTCTGGAATGTCCTGTATCTTTCTTGACTAGCTATAAGAGTGGGGCACTCAGTATAAAACCATTTCTCTAATTCATTCTTATACTCTTCTTTTGCTTCAGGTTTGTTGATTAATTTACTTGTCCAGTAACCATTTAGTGATTGGTTCTCAATCAGAAATTTTGCAATCTCAATATTTTGCATCTGGTCTAGTAAAGTAAAAAGAGTGTTTTTATAATAGCGGGGTTGGATAGAGTTTTCGATAGCTTCTCTTTTACGAGCTATTTTTTCTTCAACTGTTTCTGGACTTGTGGTATCAGTCATAAATTTATTCTACCCCATCCTTGAAAAGGAATTTATTGCTACTCGTGAATTGTAGCTTTCATAAGAATAGGGAGTGGGGATAGTACACAGTTTCTGCGAGCTTAGGGACCCAGCTCCGCTGGGGCGCAGCAGAGGCTGTGTACTATCCCCACTCCCGGTACATAAAAGGAAGCTACAACTCACGAGTAGTACTAATCGCATTACGTCCCTTTTTCTTGGAAAGGTAAAGAGCTTCATCAGCTTTGATTTTCAACTGATTGAAATCATAATTTTCACACGGTGTTCCAGCTATGCCGATACTACAAGTAAGTGGTTGCTTCCAAGTACTATGCTTAGATTTAGCTAAATTTTTTCTAACTCTAACTGCTGCTTGATAAGCTGACTCTATATCAGTATTAGGTAGAAGAATAATAAATTCATCTCCACCATATCTACCTACTACATCAGCGATTCTTCTTTGGATTTCATTAACTGGAGTCTGTCTTAAAGTTTGAGTTAAAACTGTAGCTGTAATTATAATTGCTTCATCACCTGCTTCATGCCCCATAGTGTCATTAATAGATTTTAAGTAATCTAAGTCCACCATCATTAATGACATATGGCTATGTTTGTGTTTTGCCTTTTCAATTTCTCTATATGCGACTTGATTAAAGTACTTTTTATTATAGAGTCCAGTGTCTGGGTCAGTTTTACTCATCTTGTCAATAGTATCAAAAAGCTCAGCATTCTTAATCGCTACTGCAGCTTCTGAACCGACTTGAAGGATGAAATTTATTTCTTCTAAAGAGAAGTCTCTTTCGCGATCACACTGATGTACTGTAATAGTACCTAGAAGTTTATTTTGAGAAATTAATGGTACGGAAAGATAACTTTTAATTTTTAGTGAGTCTGTAATTTTTACCAGTGCTGGATTCTCATGTCTGAATTCATTTCTTAGAGAATAGAAATTTAAAACTTCAGTTGTAGTATGTAAGTTATTACGACAGAGTAAGGATGAAATCCATCTTTTCTCGAAGCCGAAAATTATATCGGCACATTCACTAATACCTTCACTAGTATATTCTTCGTTGGTTTTAATGATTTGCATATCTTCAGATAGCATTCTCACAAAGCATCGATTGAAACCAAGAACTTCTCCTAAGCCTTTTGCTAAAGCACTAAGAACTATCGATAAATCTAGTGAGTTACGAATATCATTGCTTAATTTATGTAAAAGTGCCATCTGTCTTTTAGTTTGCTGTGCATCTTGGTAAATTTCGGCTTGGAATAGTGCCATGGAAATCTGTTGAGATAAAGATTCTAGCAGCTCTTCTTCCTTTTCACCCCAGTCTCGTTCGGAGTTAAAACCAGTTAAAACTATAAAGCCTATGATTTCTTTGTTGGCTTGGTCCATTACTGTACAGGAAAGAAAGCTATTTATCGAGTAATCTCTATGAAAAGAGTAAATTGTTTGGTTTATATTCTGGGTATTGAAAGTAGGGTAACACCAAGAAAGCTGTGCACTATTTTCCTGATAAATAGTATTTTTTACTATGCTCAACATGTTTTTCATGAATGAGTTGTATTTACTTTGTGCTGACCATAATGCTTGTTTTGATTCTTGAGTTAGTTGGGTTTTTTCTTTTAAATAGATGCCACATGAATCAGCCCCCATAATTTGTCCTATTTCTTGGGAAGCGATTTCTAAAATTTCAGAGCTGATTAGTGAATCTCTAACTCTAGTCGTAACTTGGTTTAATAAGAATTCTCTTTGAACGATTGAAAGAACTTCATCATTTAATTTATGTTGATTTTGAATTACTGCGAGCTGCTCTACGAAGAGGCTTAATAAGTCTTCTTGTGCTTGAACCCATTGAGAGTCTTTCTCTATAAGAAGATAACCAAACTTTTCATTCCTGAGCATTGATTCAAAGGTTCTGACATTTGAGTCTGGATCAGTAGCTGTTAACTCTCTCAAGTTTTTTATATCTTCAGAGCTAAAACTTTTAGTTCTATCTAATTCTAGTTTAGACTCTTTACTCTGTTCAAAAAAGGAAATTATGAATGAATCTTTTTTATCTTCAGACTTTAAAAAGAAACAGAATAGATTGATATCTAAGTATTCATTTAGCCTTGAAAATAGCTTCTCTAAAGCAATATCTGGTCTTAGCGATTTTCTAACTTCTGAGGTTAAATCAAAAATAATTCTATTTCTTTCTTGTTCTTCTAATACTGAGACTCCTAAACGAATAGATTCTAAAATCTCCTCATCACTAAAACTATTTATTTCATTAGTTGTTTTAAAGTAAATGCTTGCAAATTCATCAATATGAAATTCTTGTACTTGAGCTAAATTTACATCTTCTACTTTTGCTTTACTAATATAGGATTTATGTGATATTAAACTCTCAACTTTGATCCACTTTAAAGAATATATTTCAGCTAATTCTTCTAGGTAATTATTTATTTTTTCGTGAAAATTCTTGCCTTCGCAAATAAAATATTTGCTAACCAGGTTAATTATATTAATTTTTTTCTTTTCTTTAACCACTACTTAATTATTTTTCACTACTTTGTATATGTATGCCAAATAATGCTAACCAATATTCTTATACCCCTACTAACGAAATTGTATTTAGTGGGATGAGAGAAACCGAGCAAAGACTTGGTTTATTAATTAAAAATAATATCAAACACGCTAATACAGTTGGTTTCAAAAGTGTGTTTACTAATTCGATTTTACTAGACCCTGAGGGTTCAGCTAATTTCAGAAATGAATCTCAGGGCGTAAATATTAGAACTCCTAATAGTCCGCTTAATATGGCTTTAGATGGGGAGAATGCATTTTTCTTAGTGGAAGGTCCTAATGGTCCTGAAAGAACTCGTGACGGTCGTTTTCATTTGGATGAGAACGGTGAAATAGTTAATTATAAAGGTCAGCAGTTAGTAGTTTTAGATAGACCTACAGATTTAGAAACTAGAGACTTAATTAAGCACAGTGAAGATTTAAAGATTAATCGCTTCGGTGAAATTAGGGTTAAGGGTAAACTTTTAGGTAGAGTAGCTATTGATTATCACAATCGTATGCCAGGTGAGTATGCACAAATACTTCAAGGGCATTTAGAAATGTCAAACGTTAATATGGAAGATAACATTATGAAAGTTGTTGAATTGAAGAGGCACTATGAGTCACTTCAAAACATGATGGCGATGAATTTATCGGTTGAAAAATCTTTAGTTGATACGTATGGAAGAAATGTTTAATGTTTAATCAATTACAAAACGATACATATAATACAGTGGGGCTCAATATGGAGCTTCTTGGAGAGACTGTTCATAATATGAACATGTCTATGGCACATGGTTATAAATCTAAAAAAACCACATTCCATGAGACTTTAAATGGTGTTAAGCAAGTTACCATGACAGATTTCAAGAGTGGTACTCCAGTAAAAACTTACAGAGAATTAGATTTCGCTATTTATGGTGAAGGTTTTTTTGAAGTAGTAATGCCTGATGGAACCGTAGCCTATACTAGGAATGGGGCTTTAAATGTTGGATCCGATGGTACTTTACAGACTCCTTATGGATATCAAATAACAACTACTGCTTCTAGTAATGAGAGTTCAGATCCTACTGGACAAAATTTTAATTTAAGCCTATCGAGAGCACCTATTAAGATTCCACCAGGAGTAAGTATTAGCTTGAATGATAAAGGTGAATTACAGGATCCTAGTGGAGAAGTTTTAGGGAAAATCAATTTAGTTACTTTTACTAATCTACAAGGAATGAGAGATATCGGTGAGGGACTTTATGTTCCTACTAGAGCCTCTGGAGATTTAAATGATGTTCAAGTCGGTAGTATGAACGGTGAAACTAGATTAATCCAAGGTCACTTAGAGTCCTCAAATTCGGATGTCGTGACGGCATTATCAAAAATGCTTCAGTTAAACTCACAAATCAAAGCTGAAATGAAAATTTTTAAAACTTTAGATCAAATGCATGGAGACTTAAACTCCACAATTTCTAGAAACTTATAATCTTGAGGAGTTGATCTCTTAACCAGTTTTTAATATATAAAAGTAATAATTGAGGAAACACTATGAACATGAACAATTTTCAATTTAACCAAGGTGGTCTTGCCGGTAGTATGGTCTTCGGAGGCTTCGAAGATGCTAGGAATGGTATGGGCGCTGGATTTGGTCAAGGCGGAGCCTTTAATAGTATTTTTAACCAACTTTCAGGTGGTATCCAACAAAATGCAATGCAGGGTATAGCACCAGGGCAGCAAATGGGTGGTCAAATGTCACAAGCTCAAATTGCAGCTCAACTGCAAATGGGTGGTGGTATTACTAGTTTATTGCCGATGTTAGGAAACAATTTCTTACCTAGACTTATGTTTCCAGTGGCTGGCTTGATGACATTTTTTCAAGTAGCTAAGTCTGCAATTGAAATGAAAGTAGATTTTGATAACAATAGACCTCAATTAGGTCTTGATCCTAATGATCTTAATTATACTAAAGCAGTCGCTGCTGCTCAAGTTTCAGACCTTGATCATTCTTATATGGGTCCTTTAGGTTAATTTATGACATAATAATAACCGTGCTTCAAGGAAAGAAAATCGGTATAGTTGGATTAGGGCTGATAGGTGGCTCTATCGAGAAGAGACTTATAGAAAAGCAAGCTGAGCTTGGTATCTCTGAGATTAAAACCGTTAGTAAAAGCCAAAAAAGGGAATATAGTATTCGTGATCTAGGGGATTGCGACTTGGTATTTCTCTGTTCACCTCAATCAAAAATACTAGAGGACATAGATGAAATTGCTAAGACTATCGCGCAGCATAATGCTGATGATAAAAAGCCTTTCGCTACTACTCTTATTACAGATGTGGCTAGTACTAAGAGGAAAATCGAAACTAAGGCTCAGGAGCTCGGATTAACTAATTTTATTCCAGGGCATCCAATGGCAGGTACTGAGCATGAAGGCTATCAAGCAAGTTTCTCTGAACTATTTGAAAATTCTAACTGGATATTAACTGAGAAGTCAGATAGAACTAAAATTTTAGAGTTTTTGATTAAAGATATTTTTAAAGCTAAAAGAATTGTAACTTTAGACTCTGAGACTCACGATAAGTTTGTGGCTATTATCAGTCATTTACCATTAGTTCTTAGCTTTGGATTATTAGATCTTATAGATAATGAACCTTTGGCTGCTGATATAGTTGGTCCCGGCTTTAAGGGCATGACTAGACTTGCTAAAGGTAATGTAGAGATGTCTAAAGAGATACTTGCTATTAATAGGGCTAATCTTAAAGAGCTTTGGCAGGAATACTCTAAGAATATTGAAGCTTTGTTAGACACTCCAGCCTCACTTTTAAGTGATGAACTCGGAAGAATTAAGAAACTATCAAATTTACTTGAAACTGAAAAAGAATTTGAAAAAGTAACATAAATGCTAAAATAGGCATTCCTGTGTTTGTCGATACGGTTAGCATTAAGATAGAAAGTGGTAAGGGCGGAAATGGGGTTGCTACTTGGCGCCGTGAGAAATTTATAGCTTATGGCGGTCCAGACGGTGGTGATGGTGGTGTCGGTGGTAGTGTCATCTTAGTTGCTGATAAGTCATTAAATACACTCTTAGATTTCAAAAATAGATCTTTATTCAAAGCCGAGGATGGAGCTAAAGGTGAAAGAGCTCTTAGGACTGGAAAATCGGGTGAAGATCTTAGAATTCATGTACCTTTAGGAACTGTGGTCAGAGACTCTTGCGATGGTAAAGTAATCGCCGATTTAGTTAAAGATGGGCAGGAAGTTTTAGTTGCTGAAGGTGGGCGCGGTGGGCGCGGTAACTCTCGTTTTAAATCGAATAAAAATAATGCTCCATACTACTGTGAACCTGGTGAGTCAGCTATTGAACGTGAGCTTGAATTAGAACTTAAAATGATAGCTGATGTCGGATTATTAGGGTTCCCTAATGCCGGGAAATCGACTTTAATTAGTCAGATTAGTGCAGCTAAACCTAAAATTGCTGATTATGCTTTTACTACCGTTCAGCCTAATTTAGGTGTCGTAAAAAAAGATAATGGAGATGGCTTTTTAGTAGCTGATATTCCAGGTCTTATTGAAGGTGCCTCTGATGGTGTTGGTCTTGGACATAATTTTTTAAGACATATTGAAAGAACTAAACTTTTAATTCACTTAGTTGATGTTTGGGGTTTTACTGGTTCTAATATCGATAAAATCCAAGAATTCATGTATCAAAACCCTGTTGATAACTTTAATAAAATTAACAGTGAACTCGCTAACTTTAGTGATTTACTAGCAGAAAAAAAACAGATTATAGCTATTAATAAAATTGAAGGGTATCCTGATGAAGAATTAGTTGAGATTAAAAAGAAATTTGAAGCTATAGCTAATTCTGATCCACGTGTGATAGGTTTGCATTATATTTCAGCTGTTACAGGCGAAGGTTTAGAAGAACTAAAACGTGCTTGTAGTAAAGCCTTAGATGATATAGAGTTTGTGGTAGATCCAGTTTTAGTTCATGATGATGAACTTGCAAGAGATCATGATGATAGCCACTTTTCAATTCATGAGACTTATACTAAAGATGGTCGTGTTTGGATAGTGCATTGTGGGCGTCTAGAAAGACAGATGCGTGTAACCAATATTCGTGAAATTGAGTCTCTAAAGTATTTATATAGAATAGCTAAGTCTATAGGAATTTTTGAAGAACTCAAAAATTTAGGTGCTAAAGTCGGCGATTATTTAAATATTGACGGTGCTGACTTTGAAATAGATGAGATAGTTTTAGCTTAGTTAGCCATTAATGTCTCTTCTTTTTTTCTTTCCCATTCTAATGTTTATTCATTAGCAGCTACAGCATCTCTGTTTACCAGTTCATCTGTACCACTTGTTGCTTCTTCAGCTACTTCAAAATCTGTTGTTATCGCTTCAACTCCAGTACCATTATCTACTGTATCGACTGTAGTTTCAGTCGTAAGTTCAGGGTCTGGAAGTATTCCAAGTCTTATAGCTTCCTCTCTTTCTAAATCAGTGATTTCACCATCACCATCTAGATCTGCAGTAAGTGAATCAGCTCCATTCGCCGTAGTATTGACTTCATCGCCTTCTGCGTCCTCTGCAATAAAGTTAGGATCTCTTAGTTCTGCGAATAATTCTTCTAAGAATGGATCTAATTCTTCATCAAAGCCTTTATAAAGAGCATCACTTGTATCAACGTTGGTTCCATCATCCCAGTCAGCGACAAATCCATCTTCGCCTAATATTGCGTAGCTAGTGTCTACTGGGTTGGTGTAATTGTCTTCGCTAGTATAGTGTTGTGATGCTGTATGGTTTGCATTACCTACGATTAAATGTCCAATACCTTCATCGTCGTTATATTCTGTTGAAATCATACCGTTTGCATGGAAGGTGGTGGTGGCATCTTCTATCATTGAGCCGTCTGCTCTATTTATTTGGTCGTAATTCTGGACGAAGATATCGTTACCGTTTTCATCTTTCTCTGTTTTAACGCTTCCTTCCTGAATTACTTGTGAGTTTACATAAGTGTAATCTCTAGAGCCATCTTCATTCTCTCCAGATATTCTGTGAATGCCTACTCCACCTATTCCACTGTCTAACATTTGAAGTTCAATTGCTGAGTCATCATCAAAAATTAAAGCTGCTTTATTTAAGTCATATTCATCGTTATGAGCGTATTCTACGATTCTAAATTCCTCCCCGCCTTCCCCTCTGTAGACTTGGATTTTATTTCCATCATTATCTAGAATCTCGTTAATCATTTCTGAAGCTCCGAATTTTTCTTCAGCCATGCTCATCAATTCTGTTTTAAAAGTATCTTGGATATCGGCTCCGCCTTTGATTGCGTTCGTTAGTCCGAAGACTACCGCCCCATCATTATCTGGGTCATATCCTTCTGCTGCTGAGTATGCTGTTCCAGCAACATCATCTGCTCCTTCAAGAACATCATCAGTGGGGTCAAGATCAGTTATAGTGTCACCATCTAGCAAGCCTGTTGCTGCTGCTACATCGTCAGTTTCAGCTCCAAGTTCATTTGTTGCTTCTAGTTCTAATGTTTGTACCTCATCTACTACCGTTGGGTCCGCTTCTGGTAGTGTTGTCGTCTCAGATACAATCTCTGCATCATCGATTACTTCAGTTGTTGCTGCTATTTCATCAGTTTCTAGCTCTTGGCTAACTGTTTGATTCATTGGTCTATTTTGGTTAACTAAGTTTGGATCAGTATTTGTGCTGTTGATTGACATTTTTTTCTCCTCAAATGTATTCGTTAATATTCTTAGCCTTTCTCTTAGAAGGCTTTAGAAAAGTTTATTTTTTTGAAAATTCTTTAAAGTTAATTGGCTCTAATCTGTTTTGAACCTTTTCTCTCGCTCTCATTAAAGCATTTGTTTGTTAAGAAGTGGTTAAGAGATAAAATATTTTTTTAAAAATTTCTAAAATATCTATTTTTAAATCAAGAAATTAAAGATTTTATGTAAGAATCCACCATCTCTTTCCTTGTCGAGTGCTCCTGTTCCGATGATCTGGACTTGAGCGTTAGCTAGTTTATAAGAAGGGACTTCATTATTAGAATCAAGATCTTTAGGATTTACTATCCCTCTAACATATAAACTTTTGGTTTGACCTTCTATAACTATCTGCCTGCTACCTTCGATAACCATATTATTGTTCTGAGGATCTACTTCGACGATGAGTGCCGAAACTAGAGTGCTAAAGGTTTCATCGTTATCGATATTAATCGATCTATCGTTGTTTCTACGATATTGACCAGGGAAAGTAAACTGTGTAATCATAGATGCGATGTCATTATCTGCTGGAGTTAGGGTGCTTGTCGAAGTCATGTTTTGAGAAAATGAAAAGTCTGCATCTAAATTAGTGTCTCTCTTGAGGCGAATCTCTGATCTTTTTAAAACATCAATATTTTCAACTACCCTAACTGTGACTACATCACCTATGGTTCTTGCTTGGAAAGTTTCGTAGAAGCCTCTGGGATTAGCTGTAATAGTAGTAGTTTGTAAGCCACCACCTTCAAGTAAACTTACAGCTTCTAAAGAATTAGTATTTAACCCTGTGAAAACAGTGACAATCACTAAAAAAATTGTTTTGAGAAATCTATTAGGTTTTAGGGATTTATTCATGAGTGAAGGGCTAATTTTTTTAAATTACGTTTCACCAACTCGTGAGCTCCGTATATAGTAGGGTATTTGACTTGAGATTTTTTGATTTGGATCTCGTAAGTCAAATTTTCTTTAAGATATACCATGGCCTTATCTATAGCTGGCTTAATTATGTTAGTCCAACGTTCATCGGTTACTTTACCTCCACCAATTGATATAATTTGTGGCGATAAAATAAAAGATAGGTTTATAAGAGTTGTGGAAAGTAAAGTAATAGACTTTTCTCTCTTCTCCTCAGGGTCTATTTCTAGTTCTTCATCACTAGTATTTTCCGAAGAAATGCTTTCTGGCTGAACTAAAAAGTCTAGTCTTAATGTCGGTGAATAACTAGTAGTAAATATTTCTCCATCTTTATATAACGCACCACTAAATCCTGTACCCATGTTTATATATAATAAAGATTCATTTTGCTCAGCTTCACCATGTATTGCTTCACCCATCGCGGCAAGTTCAACATCACTCTTTAGTAGAGTCGGCAGTTGCAGGATTTCGGATACTTCAGTCCATAATGGGTAATTTACATAGTTGCTAAGGTTAAGGCTTTGCCTTAAAATACAGTTTCTATCCCAGTATCCACATGCTCCTACACCAACAGCAACAACATTACTTAACTCAATTGCTAGTACTTTTTGTTTAAATTCAGCGATAAACTCTTCAGGTCTTTCGGGAGTAGCAAACTCTATTAATTTAGAAATTCTATTCTGCTTAAAGTGAGCGAGTCTAGTATTACTTGCTCCAAAATCTATTGCAATGCTTTCTAAATTCTCTGAATTCATAGAGTAATTGATTCTTTACAGTCCTTACTTACTTTTCTAGTATCTTAGTAAATCTCTTTTAAGTCAAGTTATTCATAAATCTTCCAATACTTTCTATCAGAAATAACAAGTTTCCCTTCATTGATAATTAGATTTGAATTTAAAGCTAGAGCTTTTAGATTCCATTTTACTTTCTTAGATTTACTTTTAGTGCTAGTAAATATGAACTGTGGCTTAAGCTCACGCACTAAAGTATCTAAGTAGATATCATTTGCTCTTAATTTCGGAAGTATTAAAACATGAACTTCTTTCAGATTTTCTAAAAGTCCATTTAGTTTTTTTAGCGAACTTAAATCTTTTATGACTAAGGCATTTAGATCTTTAAGTTTAAAGTATTTAAAATTCTCTTCAGTCTTTTTTAGATTCTGTAACTCATGGTAAATTAACTTATCAAATTTCCCATACCTTATTTCATAAGAGTATGTATTGTAGACTGGCAAAGTCTTTGATAGGAAAAGGCATAGGCAGCTTAAGCTAAGTGCTTTTCTGAAATATGAGTTTTCAAATGCTTTTAAGTAATTTAGCTGCTTAGGAAGTTTTTCTTTTATGTGAGGATAAGTAAAATCTAAAGCAATTAAACTAAGTAGAATAAAGAGCAAGCTTAAAGCACCTAAGTGTAATTCTATTTGTGTATGAATGAAAGGTAAGTTTTTTGATAATTTGAATATATATAGAACGAAGTCTAGTAAAGGCGAAATGATGAAACTTAAACCTAGGAAGGAAGAAACTATAACTAGTGAAAGTATTGGAGTGAAAATAAGGTTAGCAATTATGCCCCATATTGGGAAGGATTTGAAGTAATAGATACTAATTGGTGCTAGAAATATTTGTACAGAAAGGCTTACAGCAAGTGTCTCTGTGATAAAGCTTGCTACATTATTTACTATTTTATTTTCAGTTAAGCCAGTTATGATTTTACTTTTAAAATCTGAAAATCTTTTAGAGATTAATTGAGCCCAGATAAGTAAAGCAAGTGTCGCGAGGTAACTGAACTGAAAACCAAGATCGAATATCGTATATGGATCTATAAATATAACTATTCCAGCTAGTAAGGTGATTAAGTTTATTGAGTTGAGTTTTCGATTAAAAGCATTTACTGAAAAGTAGGCTAGAACACAGATTAATGCTCTGATTATAGAAGGGCTGAAACCAGCCAATCCAGAATAAATAATAGCGATTACTGAATTAATACTGGAGCTTAATAGTGGACTTAATTTAAACCTATTCAGAATAAAAGTTATAAAACCTACCAGTACGACTAAATGAAAACCTGATGCAGCGAAGAAATGTCCTAAGCCTAAGCTTCTGATAGCATTTGAAAGGCTTTTAGGGAGTTCTATTATTCTAGAACCAAATAATAAACTGGAGCAGATATCTGCTTTTTCTTTTCCTAAGGTTGCTATATAATAGCGTCTAATTTTTTTTCTTAAGTCAGAGAACGGGCTAAAGGAATTTTCATGAAATTCAATGTCTTTACTTAATAATTTATAAAAGACTTTGTCTTTTTTATATTTTTTCCCTTGATAGTAGCTTAGTTTTTCAAATTCAAGTTTAGAGTTGATTTGGATTATATCTCCTTGGCTTAGTGCTTTACTTGAACTAGTATTCGCTAGGAATCTGTAAGGTGTAAAAATTTCTTTTAAAGAGTTAGTAATCGATTTTTTAGTATGTTTTATTTCAACTATAAATTCACTTTGAAACCCGATGCCTTCTTTTACTGGACTAACGATTTTATATTCTATAGCTTGGTGAGTATTTAAGTATTTAGCTAGATCTAAGTATTCGAGATGCTCAGCGCGAAAGTTATAATTAAAGAACATTATAAGCACGAAGGCTAATAATGTATGAATTTTTTCTTTTTGTTTATTGAATCTAACTAGAGATACCGCTGAAATAGTGGCACAGACAAGTGCTGTTACTAAAACTCTGTAGTCGTCTAAGACAAAAATAATAGAACCGATTATAGAGCCAATTGCAGCAAAAAGAAGATACATCTATCTTTAGTATACGTCTCTTGAGTATCTTTTTTCGTCTTTTAGTGCTTTTACGAATTCTTCAGGATCCTTACCATGCTCAGAAGCAATATCTTTTAGAGCTTGGTCTACGTCTTTAGCCATACGCCTTGCATCACCACAAACATAGAAGTGTGCACCTTCTTCAAGCCATTGGAAAATCTCAGCTGAGTTTTCTCTCATTTTATCTTGTACGTAAATTTTATAATTCTGGTCTCTAGAGAAAGCTAAGTCTATTTTTAGACCATACTTTTCTTTATAATTTTCAAGCTCTTCACCATAGAGGTAATCAAACTTAGATCTTTGATCGCCGAAGAATAACCAGTCAGCACCAACCTCAGTACCAGAATCTCTGAGGGCATTTCTTTCTTCGATAAAAGCCCTGAAAGGAGCTATCCCAGTTCCAGGACCAACCATAATTATTTTAGTTTTAGGATCTTCAGGTAATCTGAATCTATCATTTTTATGAACATAAACTCTAACTTTCTTTTCATCACCTACGGCGACTCTGTTGCAGATAAAGTTAGAACATAGTCCATATACCATTTGACCATTAATTTCTTCTTCTACTCTAGAAATACAAAGTTCAACTAATTCTGGATGAGCTTTTAAAGAAGAAGCAATGGAGTAGGCCCTAGGATTTGCTTTAGAAGAATTCTCTGCAAGTTCATTTGATGTGATTTTAAAATCCGGAAATTTACTTTTAGTTTCCTTGATGATAACTAAGCTGTTATAGCCATCAAAGTTAGTCTGGATTTCTTTAGCATCTTCACCTGTCTTTTCGGCTATTGCTTTAAAAAGCTTACTACTAGGGCGAGTTAAATTAACTTCTTGGGTAAACCTTTTAGTCTCTTCCTCAGAACTTAAATCTAGCTCTAATTCATTTAATAAGTTTTTTACTAATTCAGGGTCATTTTCAGGGAAGATATATAAGGAGTCACCTGGTGTATAATCCACACCGCTAGCTTCTAGGCTAATTGCTATATGCCTAGTATCTTTAATAGAACCCTCTTTATTAAGTAAGTAATTTTCCGTAACTTTAGTCACTAAAGGGTTCTCCTTATTGTATAAAGCGGCCTCTTGAGTTTGACTCTTAGTTTCCATGATATTTGGCTTATTCCCTTAAGGAAGATCTTATATCATCTAGACATTTTTTCAAGGTATTTGAATTAGATAATTTGGAGTTAACTTGATCATGAATAGTTTTAATGGAGTAGATGACCGAGCTATGCTTTCTACCACCGAAGAAATCTCCGATTCTCTGATAACTTAATTCGAGTAATTCATGACTCAAGAAAATTGCAATATGTCTAGCTTGAGCAATGTTTTGTGATCGTTTTCTGCTTTGTAAGTCTTTACTTTCAAGGTCATACTTTGCAGCTACAGCTCTTGCAATTTTATTGATACTGATACCATTTTTCTCTTCGTCGACATGAACCGAAGCGAATAAATTAGCTATTGAAGCATCGTCAACACCGATTTCACCAGAGAGGCTGTTGAAAGCAGATAGCTTTAGTAATGCTCCTTCCAGTTCTCTTATATTATCAGTGAAGCTTTCTGCTATATATTGCTTTTGTTCATTTGAGATTTCAAGATTCATTTCTTTAGCTTTTAGAGAAACAACTTTTAGTCTTGCGTCATAGTCTAAAGCTAAAATTTCTGCTGTAAGTGAGCCTTGGATTCTACTTTTTAATTTATTTTCAATTTTTTTGAAACCAGTGAAATTTTGATTAGAAGATAGAATAACTTTCCCACCGTTGTTTATAATAGCGTCAAAAGTATTGCAAAATTCTTGCTGGGTAGAAGTTTTGCCGTCAAGGAATTGTGCTTCGTCAAAAAGCAATAAATCTAATTCACGATATTTCTTTTTGAACTTTTCATAAGATTTATTTTTCAAAGAAACTATATACTCATTTAGAAAATCTTCTGCTTTTAAGTACTTCACTTTAAGCATCGGATCATTCGCTAAAGCCTCATGGGCAACTGCATTTAAAATATGTGTTTTACCTAAGCCAACATCAGACTTAATGAAAAGTGAATTATAGTGAAAACCCATATTCTCTTCGATAATTGCTTTAGCAAAGGTAACTACACCTACATTAGATTTTGAGATTACTAAGTTCTCGAATTTGTATTGAGTGTAAAGTCCTGTGTAAGGATCAACTTTAGGGTTTCTGTTAGTGTTTTTATTTCTAGCTGGACTAGCTATTTCAGCAAAAGTTTTTTGCTCTATGAATTCTGTTTTTTGAATTACAGATGAAATCTTAGTTGGAGCTGACTTTGTGCACTTGATATTCGGCTTTTCTTCGACAAAACTATTTTTATTAGGCTCATGAATAGTTTCTGAATTAATTACTAAGCGAAGCTTTATTGATGCTGCTAAAACTTCTTTAGTCGCCTTATAGATAGCTTCACTGAAACTTTGCATAATGAATTTTCTAGTGAATTCATTTTTTACAGCTATTACTATTTCTTCTTCATTAAGTGATAAAACTTTACATGGTTTTATCCATGTATTGATACTGGTTTTCTTGATCAATTTTGATAATTTTTCTAAGATTAATAGCCAAATATCATTTATTTCTTCTGCTGATATTTCGTTTTTAAAACTGTTTTCTTGATTTGTTTCAGGTGATTTTTTTTCGTTGTTTTCTTCTGTAAGATTCTCATGGGCGTGTTTAATCTGTGTAAAGCTGTCTGGGACTATCTTCATGGGCATGTTTGACGTTGTAATTTGATGGGATTATTTAAATATATCATTCTCAGATCACTTTGTGCCTTAGAAATTTTTAACTTGAAAATTAAGATTTTTGTGAAATTAGTTAGCATATTTTGTTTCGAAAAATTCAGTATTACAATAAAATTTCTTAGATTAGCTTTTATATAGAGGGAAACTTTTTTTTTGTTGGTCTTAACTCTATCTTAACCTTGCTAGGTTACTATGATTTTGCGTAAGTGTGGCGCGTGTATACAAGTTTTTTTATTAAAGTTTTTTCTAAATATTTTTGACAAAAAGTTTTTAAATTTAACCTGATCTTAAGAAAAGGAGTCAATAAAAATACTACGAATGGTGGACTTTGGGATTAAATTCAATAATGAGAGCAGATATAAAACTGGAAACAGTGAAGTTATTGATGCAACATACCGAGATTTAGACACTGGTAAAGTAAGTTTTGCAAATACATTAAACAATACAGCTTCAAAGTTTCAAGAAGAAGATTTTGATGTTGCTTATGATTTAAGAGATTCTTATCAATCAAGTAATCCTCAAATAGATGATGTTAAAGCGAGAGCTCAGGGAACTGCAAACCTCGTAGCACAGTTTAATGTCGCTAATGGTTTACCAGCTGTGAGAAATCACTTCGTCAGTGGAGCTAATGAAAGACACGGTGGTGCTTTTAGTTCATTTGCTCAGGGGAGAGGAGCTAAGACACCTCCATTACCTAATGGGATGAATACTTTAGCAAGTGCTTAATAAGAGTTTAATAACAGAAAATTTCATCGGGGTTTACGATTCAGTAATTCCCGAATCTTTGTGTAAGGATTTAATTCATACTTTTGACACTAATAAAGCAGAGGCTGTTTTAAATAAGGGTTTACCCAATTTTTCACAGATGCTTATAAAAACCACTAAAGAACTTGAGAAAGTCGTGATCAAGGCCTTATCTCTTTATCAAGACACATACCCAGAGCATGTAAAATGGTTTCCATCTCGTTTATTTCCAAACCTAGAATGTTTTAGAGTTAAAAATTATAGAGCTAATACAGAAGATCGCTATGATCTACATATAGATGTTGAAGATAAAGAAATGGCGGTTCGCTATTTATCTTTTTTATTTTATTTAAGTGATGGTTTTGAAGGTGGAGAGACCATTTTCCCTGAATTCAATATAGAAATTAAGCCTAAGGCTGGAAGGGTTTTAATGTTTCCACCGGTGTGGACTCATCCACATTACGCAAGAAAGGTGACTGGTGATAAGGATAAGTATGTTATGTCGACATACCTTCATTATCAGTGATAGCCTTCAAGAGCTTTAAAATTCTTTTTTTAGATTATCCATCAACTCAAAAATCATCTCTTCTGCTTCTTCGTAGGAATTGAGGTGACTTAACTTAGCCCGGAGTTTAGAAGAGCCAGGTATACCGTGAACGTACTTAACTATATGTTTTCTAATTTCACGAGTACCAGCCTCGACGCCTCTGTATTCAATCATTAATCTACAATGTTTTAGAGATAAGTCTAGCTTTGCTAAAGCATCTGGTTCTGGAAGAATTTCGCCTGTATCTATGTAGTGATTTACTTGTTTTGAAAACCAGGGTTTTCCCATAGTTCCACGAGCGATTGCAACGCCATCAGCACCAGTAGTTTCCAGAATATTTTTTACATCTTCTATGGTTTTAACATCACCATTTGCAAAGACTGGAATTTCTAAGCCTTCTATAGCTTCAGCTATTAAATCCCATTTTGCGTTACCTTCGTATTTTTGGGAGCGGGTTCTACCATGGAGGGTCAAAGCTGAAATTCCTAGATCTTGGAACATTAGGGCTAAGTCTCTTGCGTTTAAATTATCATAATCCCATCCCAGTCTGGTTTTTACGGTTACTGGCAACTTAGTCGAGGATTTAACAGCTTTGACTATATTGAAAGCTAAGTCAGGGTATTTCATTAATGCAGCACCATCCATACCGTTTACTATTTTGGCTACGGGGCAGCCCATATTGATATCTATAAATCTTGCTCCAGCGTCTGTAGCAATTCTGGCTGCTTCTGACATCACTTCTGGTTCGTGTCCGAAAAGTTGAATGCCAGTCAATGACTCGCCTTCTGGAATATCCATCTTATTAGGTTCTTCAGGGTTTTTATATTGATCACTGTATAGCATAGCTTTAGAGCTAAGCATCTCGGTTGACATGAGTACATCTTCATCGAATTCTCTACAGAGAATTCGGTAAGGTAAATCTGTGAATCCCGCCATAGGCGGGATATAGACATTACCTTTTAGTTCAATGTCACCGATTTTGATTTGTTTCTTTACGGGTTTGCTTTTTAGTGCTAATTTAGACATGTCTAAACCTCAAATAAATAAGTATTTATTATTTTAAACTATTTTTGTTTAGATCGAGATTTTGATTGCATTTAATTATTGGGTGAAGGAATTTCATGTCCTAAAGTAATAATTTAGACTTCACCTTATCTTGAATCAATTCTTCCCCGCAATACAATTTGCTCATAGCTTTTCATGCTAGGCTTATCTATAACTTATGACAACTACAGCATTAAAAAATGACCTTATTTTACGTGCAGCTAAGCATGAAAAATTAGAGAGACCTCCAGTGTGGATGATGAGACAGGCTGGAAGATACTTACCTGAATATCAGGCGATTAGATCGAAAATGAGTTTTCTTGAGCTTTGTAAAAATCCAGATAAAGCTGCTGAAGTTAGTATTCAACCATTAGAAATATTAGGTGTTGATGCTATTATAATGTTTTCTGATATTTTAATTCCACTTGAGCCTATGGGAGCTGATTTGAGCTTTGATACAGGTAAGCCTGAGTTTAGAAAGCCGATTAGAACCCAAGAGCAGATTGATCATTTGATAGTTCCAAAAAATATTGGTGAGCGTTGCTCTTTTGTATATGAGACTTTAGATGAGATAAAAAAACGTGTAGATGGTGATGTTCCTATACTCGGTTTTGCTGGAGCGCCATGGACACTTGCTAGTTATTTAATAGAAGGTGGCGGTTCTAAAAACTTTGAGAATATCAAAAGGTTAATGTACTCAGAGCCTAATGCTATGCATCTTTTACTTGATAAATTATCTGAAACTATTATTGATTATTTATCTGTGAAGATTGAACATGGTGCTGATATGCTTCAGTTATTTGACACTTGGGCATCTGTTCTTTCTCAGAAAGATTATAAAGATTTCGCTTTACCATACCAGCAAAGGATTATAGCTGCTCTTAAGGCTAAATACCCTGGAACTATTATTACTCTTTACGTAAATGGTGTAGCTAATGTGCTTGATTTCATGATTGATTCTGGTGCTGATGTTGTGAGTATCGACTGGCGTGTGAATTTAAGAGAGATTAGAGAGTATGTAGCTTCTTATACTGATAATGCGACCGCTCGTAAAATCGCTATTCAGGGTAACTTTGACCCTTGTTTCCTTTTAGGTGACAAGAATTTTGTTGAGAGAAAAACACTAGAGATGTTAGCTGAAGCTGGTTCTGCGCCAGGTTATATCGCTAATTTAGGACATGGTATTTTACCGATGGTTCCTCCTGAGAATGCTAAAGTTTTTATAGAAACTATTAAGAAATTCTCTTATGCTTAGTTAGTTTTAGGTTATTCGGCTTATTTTAAGGATACTTAATTGTAAAAGCCCTCATAGAGTGCTATATTAGAGGTTGATCCATGAAAAAATTTGAAAATATTAAAGCTATAGTACTTGATAAAGATGGTGTTTTTGTTGATTTCCATAAATTATGGATGCGTATGATTGCTGCAAGAGCACAGATTTTAGCTGAGTACACGACGACGACTTGGGATGCTTTTAATCATGTTAGAACTACTTGTATAAGAGCTATGGGTGTGGATGATGAGGATGAAACTATTGATCCAGATTCACCTGTTTCTATGCCTTTTGATATGGTGAAGCTTGCTATTACTACAGGTCTATATATCGCTGTAAATAGTTTAGAGCCAACTTATACATGGAAAAATGCACAGGCTGATTTTTCTAAATCAGATAAAGATTTAGCTGAACAACTAGATTTTGATGACATGATAATTGCAGTAGATGGATCTATTGAAAAGATTAAAGAAATGGATGAGGCTGGTTTGAAATTAGCAGTATTCACTTCTGATTCAGCTAAGAACACTGAAAGAACTTTAGAGAAATTTGAATTGAAGGATTCTGTAGAGCATACTGTAGCAGGAATGTATAAAACTGCTGAAATGTATCAAGGTATCTGCGATAAGCTAGGTGTTAAACCTGAAGAAACTATTTTCATTACAGATTCCCCTGTAGATGCCAGGATCGGGAAAGAAGCAGGAGCTAATATCATAGCTGTGTTTTCTGGTGTTATTAGAAAAGAAGCTGCTGATAAGCATGCTGCTAATGTTGATGAATTTATTGATTCACTTGCTGATTTGGATATTGCTGCTTTAACGCAGGGAGCAGCTGTTTAACAATTAATATGGTAAATAAATTACAAGTCTTTACAGATGGAGCTTCTAAAGGTAATCCTGGGAAAGCTTCTATAGGAGTAAGTGTCCTTGATGCAGGGCAGGAAATAGAATCTATTTCAAAGTTCATAGGTACTCAAACTAATAATTTTGCTGAGTATACAGCTTTAATTGAAGCCCTTAAGCTTCTAGCTGAAAAGTACTCAGGTTCAGAAATTGAAGTTTTTGCTGACAGTGAGCTTATGATTAAACAACTAAACGGTGTTTATAAAGTTAAAAACGCTAATATTAAACCACTCTATGAAGCGATTAGGAAATTACTACCTAGCTTCTCTGCTGTGAGTTTTACTCATGTTCGTCGTGAATTTAATAAAAGAGCAGATGAATTAGCTAATTTAGCTTTAATGTAAATTCATATTTTTTTCTTTTGAGAAAATTTTGATGCCGCCTCTTATTTTTGATAATAAGTTTTTAATAGATTTATTAATTCAGCTCAGTGCTAAAATACTATTATGCCTAGCGTAAAAGACTTCCTCTTTGATCAAGCAGTAATGGAAAAGGATTCATTTCCTTTACTATTAGGACCTTGTGCTATTGAATCTCGCGATAATGTTATGCGTATCGCTGAGGAGATTAAAAAGATCGTAGATGAGCTTAGTAGTTCAAGTCTTAACCGAGGAGTTATAGCTATTTTTAAAGCATCTTTTGATAAGGCTAATCGTAGCTCTATAAAAGGTTTCCGTGGACCGGGAATTGATGATGGTTTGAACATCTTGTCTGAAGTTCGTGATCAATTCGGTTTTCCTATAGTCTCTGATGTGCACACAGAAGATCAAGCAAAGCAAGCTGGAGAAGTTTTAGATATGATTCAACTTCCTGCTTTTCTTTGTAGACAAACAGATTTAGTAGTAGCTGCCGCCAAAACAGCTAAGGTGTTAAATATTAAAAAAGGTCAATTTATGTCTCCTCTAGAAGTGAAGAATATAGCGGATAAGTGTAGGGAAACTGGTAACGAGAAGCTATTTATTTGTGAAAGAGGAAATTCTTTCGGTTATAACAACTTAGTGGTGGATATGAGAATGTTTGAACAAGTTCGTGAAATGGGTATTAGAACTATTTTTGATGCTACTCATTCTTGTCAGCTTCCAGGAGCTGGTGGGGATAAGTCTTTAGGGAATTCTCATTACGCGCCGATTTTGGCGAGAGCAGCTGTAGCTGCTGGAGCCACAGGACTTTTTGCTGAGACACATTATAATCCAGAGGAAGCACTTTCTGATGGTCCTAATATGATACCTTTAGCTAAGTTGAAAAGTACTTTAGTAGATGTTTTAACTGTGAGACAAGCTTTGAATAAAGATTTAGTTAAGCTTTAATAAAGAACGACTAAGGTTAACATATAACTACTTGATCAATAATTAACTAGCAGCAACAATATTTTTAATTTTTTCTAGTAATTTAAAAATATTTTCGTTCTGAGCAGCTTTTTTGCGTGCGTATGATTTATATTTCTTATGAATTTCAAATAACTGAGCTTGAATTGATTTCATTTGCTCAGCTGCTTGTGAATTAGGTTTGATACCACTGTTAGAAGCTTTATAGGCTGCAAGTTTTTCTGCTTGAGCCCTATGGTTAGGGTTATTGATAATTTTGCTAAATACTTGTTTATCAATATTAGAGTTCACAGATTTATTAAACTGCTGATTTTTAGGGATTATTTTATTTGCTATAGAATTATAATCGGTAAACATATATTCCCCATTCCTTTACTAGTTCTATGCCCATAATCTGTATATCGGCACCATCTATAAAGGGGATTTAAAGATTATTTTATTATCTTAAGTGCTTAACTAATAGCAAATACTTTTTTTACGCTATCTAATAATTTAAATGTAACTGGGTTAATAGTTTTAATAGTCTTCTTCTTATCGGTTTTATGAACTTCAAACATTTGTGATTGAATTGATTTCATCACCTCATGGGCTTGAGAACCTGGTTTTACTTCGATATTAGCTGCTCTTTGAGCATTTATTTCTTGCTTGGCTGTATTAATTTTTTGTTTTAATTGAAGATTAAACTCTGGATTAATTGTACCTAATTTTTCTTCTAAAGCTCTAATTCTAGGTGGAGCAACAGCTTCAGCACTATATATATAATTCCTGGGAATTATTCTATGCTCTACTTTAATGTAATCTGTGAACACCAATTGTCCACCTCCCTTCTATTTAGATTATTCCCAGAATATGTAAATTACCTTTATAATCGATGTTTATCTTGTATCTTTTAAAATGCTGGGTTTACTATAATTAATAAAATTAAAAATGAGTATTCGACTAGTAAAATTTCTTGATCATTTTGGGATTGGGGAATTATGTTATAAACAATGAGTTATAGCTTGTGAAAATGTTAATATTAGATCTCTTAGTAAGATCTTAATTATGCCCACTCCTGAAAGATTAGAGAAAATTACTAGAGTTGCTAATGCTAGACAGCATGGTATTGTAGTTTTAGAAGATATCTATGATCCTCATAATGCCATAGCTGTTTTTAGAAGTTGTGACGCCTTTGCAATTCAGGAAATTTACTTAGTATTCGATAAGCAGCAAGCTTTTGACCCTAAAGAGATGGGCAAAGCTACATCTACTTCTGCCAATAAATGGGTGGATTTTAAAATCTTTGATTCTATTGAAGATGCTTATGCTGATTTGAAAAAGAGAGATTATCAGACTTATGCCACTGTTTTATCTGATGATACTGTTTCACTTTATGAAACTAACTTACTTGAAACAGAGAAAGTCGCTTTTGTTCTTGGAAATGAGAAACGTGGACTCTCCGAAAAAGCTATAGAACTTGCTGATAATAAGATTATGATTCCTATGCAGGGTATGATTCAGAGTCTTAATCTTTCTGTAACAGCCTCTATATGTCTTTTTGAATTAAATCGCCAAAGAAAAAATTCAAATAATTTTGAGCAGTACTTATTGAGTTCTGAAACTAGCTTAGACTTAATTCAAGATTTTTGTGAGAGATAGTTTATATAACTTACTTCTTTTAAAACCATGTATTTGGAATAAACTCATTCTTTGAGATACTCTCCAAGCTGGTGTATAGATATCTACTATTTTCTATTTGACTTGCCATAGACTTTGCTTTTCTACTAACATTAAGCTGGATTTTATCTAGGCTTACATCTGGTAAGTATCCATCAGAGAAAAGGTTACATAGTATTCTATCTGTGAATATTTCGTCAATGCATTTGGCTTTTATGTATTCTTTTTCTTCAAAGCTGAGTTCACTTATTTTTTGATTCATGATTTTGGTAAAGTTAGAGCTTAGTGATAAATTGAATTCTTTAAACTTGCTAACTAGCTCTTCACTGTACTCAGCTGAGCTTAACCATTTTTGAGTACATCTACCTATGACTCTATGTGATACTTCTCCCTGACAATTTTTATCTATATATTCGTTAATAATTTTTTTTAATTCATCAAAGAAGAGATTATGATCTCGATAGAAATTTAGGTTATCTAAGAACAAACTGTATACCTTTGTCAAGCTAAGTTCTTCTACTTCTTCCAATTCATAGATTTTGCTTGCAAGCCTCGTAAACTCAATAAAGCCTGTGGCTTTTTCTTCTAATTTTTGATTAAAATATTTTGAATTTTTCCATTTACTGATATTACTTAATTCATATGATTCAATCAGGGTGCTGATATAGTCCTTTATACTGAGTTTGTTTTTTAGGTGCTCATTACTTAAGAAAAGAAACTTTTTCGCTTCAGGAAACATTTTTAGATACTCTTTACAGTCTTCTATTAACTTTTCTTGAAAATGAATTTTATGTTCCTCTGGTCTCTTTCTGTCCATTTTTTGTAACTCCTTCTTCTCGAACATTTCCTTCCATAAAATCTCTTGTGAGTGTGACATTATCTAAGTTGATAAATATACTGTTTAAATTTATACCTAAATCTTCTGAGTCATCAATAATCACAATATTTTTCTTTTTGCTAATAGCGTGTTTAATTAGAGAAGCAAAGCCGTTCTCTAATTTATGTTCTACAGCAATCTTTGCTAATATTTTTACACTTTCACTAAATTTATTGAATGATTTAAGTTCCTCACCACTAATATATTTTCCAAGTGGGAATTTTAAGTGTTTTTGAATTGCTTTCAATGTATATTCAGGGTTTAAACTGACTATTTCTCTATCTTTATTATTTAATAAGAATTTTCTATATTTGGAAGAGAGTTTTTTCAACTCTTCCTTTGCATTGTTATCCATTTTTCCTTCCTCTATACTTACAAAGTTAATTGTCACAAAAATTTATATTTCCTTAAAGATTGTACAAATTTTTGATTAAGATATAACTATATAATCAGGCAAGGCCCATAGATTTTTTGATTTTAACCATGAAAGAACTGGTAATATCTTGAGCTCGTTCAGTTCCTTCCTTAACAATTTGTTCAATTTGGAAAATATCTTTAGCTAGCTCAGCCCTTTTCTCACGAATGTCTTTAAATTTATGTTCCATTACTTCGTAGAGATACTTTTTCACTTTCATGTCTCCTAGCCCACCTCTGCTGTAGTGGTCTTTTAATTCTTGGACAGTCTTAGTGTCATCGTCAAAGGCATCTAAATAAGTGAAAACTACATTTCCTTCTATTTCTCCTGGGTCTTCGACTTTGAGGTGATTAGGGTCTGTATACATTTGTTTGATTTTCTTAAAGAGAGTCTCACTATCATCTTTTAAGTAAATGGCATTGCCCAGTGATTTACTCATTTTCGCTTTACCATCGAGTCCTACTAGGCGAGAGAAGTTCTCTGGAACCATAGCTTCAGCTTCTTTAAGAATATCTGTTTTATAGGTACTGTTAAATTTTCTAACTATAAAGTTAGTATCTTCTATCATCGGTATCTGGTCAGCTCCTACTGGAACTAAATCAGCTCCAAATGCTGTTATGTCAGCTGCTTGACTTACTGGATATATGAGAAAGCCTACAGGGATTTTATTTTCAAAGTTTTTCTGACGAATTTCCTCTTTAACAGTGGGATTTCTTTCGACTTGATTTAAAGTAAGTAGATTTAAAAAATACATAGTTAGCTCTGGTAAAACTGAAAGCTGAGATTGAAGACAAATAGTACTTTTATTAGGGTCTATTCCTGTAGCTAAATAATCCATTGCTACTTCGTGAATATTTTCTTTAATTTTTTCTGGTTGATCAAAGTGATCAGTTAAAGCTTGCATATCAGCAATTAAGATGTTTTGTTCGAAGTCACCAGTATTCTGAAGTTTTACTCTGTTCTGTAAGGAACCTAGGAAATGGCCTAAATGTAAAGGTCCAGTAGGTCTATCTCCAGTCAATATTACTTTTTTCGTCATCTGCAATTCAATTTTAGCTGCAAAATAACTAATAAATAAAACTTTTTAATTTTGAATTTTTTTTCATTTACTATGTTCCAAACTTATGATATCTTCATATAAGAACTTAACCTGTTCTTAACCTAAAACTCAGTTCATTTTGGAACAAATAAAGTTCCGTTTATTAAACATATTTAATCTTTTTTCTGTAGACAGAAATTTGTTTCTGATTAATACTATATATATCGGGTAAGATTATTAAAGGAGACCCCAATGGTAAATATAGACAACAAAAACATAAAAGAAATAATTAACCAAATCGTTTCTCTTAAAGAATTTTATGTTGCTTTAGGAATCGATTCTGTTAATACTATTAATATATTCAATAACACCATTGCGTACCTCAAAGGTGAGGTAGGTTTTGAAAAGGCAAGCATGGCTCTTAGAATATTAGTTGAAGAAGACAAATTAGTAACTGAAAGAGAAATAAATTTATTAAACTGCCTTGATGAACTAATGAACAATGTAGAAGAAAGTAAGAAAAATATATTAAACTCTGCTAATTTCCCAGACGAATATCAACAGTTAGCTTAGTTTCATAATTAATTCTGTCATTTGCTTCCATAAGTGATATAGATTAGATCTATCGTGGTACTATATCTTTAGTTAAGGAACTCAGAACGGAGGATTTATGAGAAAAATTAATTTATTAGATCTAGTAAGAAAGTCTTTAGCAGCATTTACTGCTCTAGCTGTAGGCTTTGGTATTTCAGCTCAGGCTGTAAGCGTAGTGAGCTTAAAGGCTGGGTTAGCGGTGAAAGAAATTCAATCATGTTCTAACCATGGTCATGATCACGACCATGACGGCGATGAGCATCACAATCATGGTGGAGATCACCACTGTGGTGATGATGAAGATCATGATGGTCACGGACACTAATTTATAAGTATTAATATACTTGAGTAAAGGCAGCCTAAGGGCTGCCTTTCTTTTTGCTATTATTGATTCAATAAATAAAGTTCCATTAGATGCTCAAAAAAATAAAAAAACTTGAACTTGCAGATATACAATTAATTCTCAGCCTAGTCGTGGCTTTGAATTTATCTGTCATTCAATTTGAAAATATCTATTTGTTTCTAGTCCTAGCAGCTATTTTCCAAGTCTATATTCGCTCACTTAATTTTTCTTTTCTGGTCTATAAAGTATTAAATCAAGCCAAAATGGCTAAATCATTAATCTCTTTGAAAGTCCTAGTTTCTGCTATGCGTGGCATTATTACCGCCTTTTTTATATTTCTTGCTTTGAAATACTTTGGTTTGAGTTACATAATCGTTTTAAGCTCTGTTCTGGTAGTCTTAAGCAGTATGATTATATATGGAGTTTTAAAAAACAGTTAGTTCTGGATCTTTTTGCTCGTGCTCCAGTTTCCATAAAATAGCATCAATATCATAATCATTTATGAAATCAAGCTTTTTAGCTTTTTCATAGTATTCTTTTGCTTTTTTAAAGTCGCCATTTATACGATGATAATAGCCACGTCTAAGAGCGACCTCAGAACTAGGCCCAGCTAGCTTTTCGAATTCATCTAGAAGAGTTAGAAAAATGTCACTAGCTTCTTTATGATGGAAAGAACCTAAGGCTAGTCTTATGTCAGCAAGTCTATTGACCATATTTTCTTCGATAAAAACTTTATTGAAGCTTTTCTTTAATTCAATCTTGAGCTTGTTAGATTTGCAGATTATAATTCTAGATAAAATATCATCAACTAGGCTTACGCTATCATAGCCTAGTAAGTCTGCAGCAAAAGCCGCAAGTATTTCAACTTCTATTTCGTGACTAATTGATGCGCCAAAGCTTTTAAAGATTTCGTACTTTCGAGGAGGAATATCAGCAATATATAAAAAACCATCATCTGTAACCACTTTCATTAAAGCTTCTATAGAAATGAATGAAAAGTATGGGAAGTATAAGTGTCTGCCAACAATAGTTTTGTTTTTCTCATGGTAATTTAAAAAGAAATCATAGTATTTCTTCTCTGATTCAGGCTCTTCTTCTATCTTGTAAGGAGCCCATTTGAATTCATAATCAAGAGCTTTACAGTAAGTCATAAAGTCCATATCTTTAAGATCTTCTTTACTTTCTATAAATGTTTTAATTTGTAATTGATCAAACTTTTCCTTAAACATTGAGTTCTTTCTATTAAGCACTGTAAGTGGAAGTAAGTCTAGTAGATAGTTCATGCTGACAGCGTAAATATTTTCAAATTTATATGGTTTATCATCTAATGATTTAGCTGTTTCTAAATTACTTACATCTAATTCAACTAATTCGTAGTGTTTAAATTCTTCAAAGCCAGCCAGAATTTTCTTTTTCTTCACTCCCAGAAGGTTTTCTTTTGCAAAATCTGTAATAATTACATAAATTTTATCGAGGAAATTCATTTCCTTGGCAGCGTGTAAAAGGTTGTAAGCAAAATAGCCATTACCAGCCCCACAGTCTAGAAGCTTTAATGGGAAACTTGATTCAGGTAAATCTTTAGAGCTTGCAATAAGCATCTCTAAGTAAGCCTTTGCACTTTGATAATTAGAAGTACTTTCATAAGGAACTATATCTTTTGCTTCCATCTTACTGAAAACATCTAAACCATTTTCTTTATAATACTTCTCGGTTAAGTCCCAGATTACGGATTCATTATACGGTACAAAGTCTTGGATAATATGAACTGTCATAACTGTTACTAGCGCTCTCAGTAAAATATAACTTATCTATAGGTATTTGTAAATCGCAGCAGGTCTTGAATTCGCTTCTAGAATAATAGTTTTAGATTCTGAGCACAATAGATCTAAAGAAAATATTTTAGGTAATTCATGTTGTATTTCTTGTAGTTCACTGATAAATTCTTTAATTAAATTTTCTTCTTCCTCATTTATATTTTTTGTGATTATTTGTTCCATATAAATGAGTATTTTTTTAGTTTCAGCG
This sequence comes from uncultured Candidatus Melainabacteria bacterium, assembly GCA_937927525.1. GTDB lineage: Bacteria > Cyanobacteriota > Vampirovibrionia > LMEP-6097 > LMEP-6097 > DT-14. Next base: position 2,591 of record CALBDR010000358.1, on the reverse strand, counting down.
TTATCAAGAAATTCCTGAATAACAATGGAATCATAGTTTAAAACTCTTGTTAAGTAGCTATTTAGCTCAGTTTCGATATGCTGGAAATTATTATTAATTTTCTTTTCACTAAGATGAAACTGATCTCTAGACTCAGTTCCATGAGTAGTTTTTAAAATAAAATTCTTTGAGGATGAATTTGAAGTAAAATCGTGAATTATTTTTAATGCTTCTGTTTGACTTATGATTTTCTTGGTCTTAAGCTGCTCTAAACCACTCGCAATCATGAATTGATAAAACTTGTACTTATTATCAAATATTTCAGTTATAGGATTATACTGGTTTATTTGCCCAAGTCCAAGCAGTTGTGCATGTCTGGAGATAAGCTCATGATTCTTAATTTCATGGCGAAGATCTAAATGTAAAACTAAAATCGAAGTATCCTCATCAAAGGAGGAATTATCAGAAATTTCAAGGAATTTATTTTTATGAATAGTTGAAATATTTTCAACTAAGCTAATTTTTTTTAACGCGCTTATACTATTACTCAAAAGGCTTCGCTCAAGATCATGAATAATAACAATGCCACTTAGTTTTTTAAAAGTACACTTTTTATACATAGTAAAAAGGAACAGCAAGTTCCAAACCCCACCCACTAGATTGTAGCGGGTATAGGGATGCACAGATTTGTTGCGAGCTTAGGGACCCAGCTCCGCTGGGGCGCAGCAACAGGTCTGTGCATCCCTATACCCCTAAATATAAGCTTTGATTTTAATATTCCTATAAGTCCTACCAGGCTCATAGAAAAGTACCTTGACAGATCTATAACCAAGAGTTCTTTTTTGTTCAATTTCATACTCGTAACTAATAAGACCTTTATCGAAGAAGAAAGCTTTTACTCGAGGTTGGTTCATTTGTTTATGGAAGACACCTCTATCTACCATTCTAAACATCTTTGCAGACCAGTTACGAACTTCTGATCTTGTTAAAATTTTAGGCTTTTCTGGATCTACAGGTAAAAGGTGTTCACTTCGTACTCTACCATTCACGAAATAAGCTTTCAGTTTCCAATCCTTATCGACTGAGAAAGTTATGTAGCCCGTGAAAGGGTTCTCTGAAAAGACTTCTCTTGTTATTTCAGCACCATGCTGTTTTAAGTTTTCTGCATAAGTTGCGTTTAGTCTTGCTTTTACTGAATTAAAAGACAATATAAGAAAAATTAATAATAGCCAAGCTTTCTGCATCTACTTTTAGTTATTATTGTATCAGTAGTAATGGATATAACTGTTTCAAGATCATCAAAAAATTTTAATTGGCTATGGTTCCGTAATTTCATAAAAATTATCGAGGATCTGAATGACGTTGATTTGATTATAGATAAGGTTACAGAGACAATGAAGGCTTATTTGCCATTTGTTGAGGTTGAAGTTTATATTCTAGGGAATTTATCTAAAGATAAATCAGATGGTTCTGAGGTTATGCAAGAGCTTATAGACAGCGAATTCTTTGATAGAAGATTGATTGAAGATATTTTAATATCTAAAAGTCCGAGTAAAGTGAGTGCCTATCAGGTTACTTACCCTTTGGAAGTTAGAGGAAGGGTTATCGGTTTATTTTACTTAAAGGCTACAGATGAAATCACAGAAGATCAACATTCCTTAATATGGGCTTTTGCCGATTTTCTGGCTTTGAAAATTGATGAATTACAGATGCCGAAGGATATAAATCCATTATCTAAGGCAAAAATTAAACAAATCTCTGATTCTATTTTTAATAATTTACGTAATTTCCTAGAAGCTTCCTTAGTAAAACTAAAGGTGTTAGAGCAGAAAAACCAAGAACTTGTTGAAATTAATAAATTTAAAATTGATTTGATTAATAATGTTTCACATGAATTGAGAACACCACTTGTAGGTATTCTCGGTTTTAGTAATATGCTTATTCGTCACCAAAATAGTCCTGAAATAGTAAGTGAAGCTGCTGAGCAGATAGTTGATGCTAGTAATAGACTTTCTAGGATGATTGATGATTTGATTCAGTTGAATAGAGCTAATAATATTGGTTGGCAGGTTACTTTTGAGAAAGTTGATTTAACAGAGTTAATTTTCTTTGCGCATAAGACTTTGACTCACTTTAGAGACAACCATGAGTTTAATTTTAAATTTGATGAAAAGTTACCACGTATAAAGGCTGACAGAAAACTACTTCTACAGATCATAGAAAACTTGATGACAAATGCCATTAAATATTCTCCAGATGGTGGTGAAATCAAAGTTTTTGCAAGAGCTATAGAAGCAGGAAAGCGTGTCGCTATCACAGTATCTGATCATGGTATTGGTATGACTGAAGAAGATGTTGAAAAAGTTTTTGATAGATTCTATAGAGTTAAAAGTGCTAAAACTAATAAAATTCATGGATTAGGCTTAGGCTTAGCTATCTGTAAAGATTTAGCTGTAGCTTTAGATGCAGACATTGAATGTGAAAGTAAGCTGGGAGAGGGGTCTAGTTTCACTATCAAGATTCCAGTTTTTGAGGTCTCCTCATAGCTTAAAGTTTTATATGATACCCCCTCAAGCAGCCCCAACTTTCAAGTTATTTTGAGTAGTTGGTAC
>CALBDR010000357.1 GCA_937927525.1 uncultured Candidatus Melainabacteria bacterium | reverse complement strand
CAGATACTTGGACAGAACAAACAGAGGTTATTGATGGCTCTTTGGTCGTGTCTGGTACAATCACAGCGGATCGTCTTGAAGCTCAAAGTCTATCTGGCCTTGGCTTAACTATTGGTTCATTGTCCGACAACCCAACAGGTGAGAGGATCGTGATCCAAGATAGCAAAATTGAGGTTTACGACAGCACAAACACTTTGCGGGTTGTCCTCGGGGATTTAAGCTAATGGCATACGGCCTTAAGATACTTACAAAAGCTGGCTTGACTGACATCTCAACGATCAAGTCAGGTCAGCTTGTACAGACATCAGATCACACAACAGCCTCAGGCTCTGTTTCAAGCCCTGCTGGTACGACAAGTGTGAACTCTTTTGCTTTTGCTGTAGCCAATGATAGTAAACCTACCCCAGCCATTGTGTTTTCACCAACGACGAACTCTATCTCTTGGAGCAATAACGTTGGTTCTGCTGTTAGTTCTGACTTCACAATAAATGTTATAAGGTTCAAGTAATGGCTTATGGATTTAGGGCTACAAACTCTTCTGGTGAGGTGGTGATTGACACAGAGTCACCAGCTTATCAGCTTTTTGATGAGCAGACCGTATCTGGAACATACGACAGTACTTATAACCTATATGTCTACCCAGCAGACAATGCCAGCTTAGTGTTTTACAATATACCAATCGGGGGGTATGTTGGCAGGACACACACTGGCACATTCATAAGTAATGAAAGCAGTTTGTCGTTTCGTTACCTTCGGATTTCACCAAGTGTAGCTTTGCCTAGCAACTACGGTCTCCAGCTATTTGATGCTCTTGGGAATACAACCTATTCCTCTGGTGCTGAACTTGAGGTGGTGACAGAGGCTTATAGAACTGGTACATATGTTTACTATACTGGTGGTTCTGGGTTTAACACATTTCCTAGCACAGTTTCATTCAGCTCAAACTACAGCGTGTACGAAGACTCGGATTGGTATTCAGTTACGGCACCTGTCTACTCAACATTCCCAAGTACATATCAGTGTGCAGTTATATTTAGGGAAACGTCAACATACGTTCATGGTGTGATGAGGCCATATGCAACTGCACCATCTAGCGTAATTTCCCCTGAACCATTCTACTTTGTAACTGCTGCATAAGGGACCAGCTTAATGGAAATGATGTCTACAATAGAACTTATACTACAGTACCTAGCGGCTCCCTTAGCTGCTGTCGTTTGGGTGCTTTTCAATAAAGCTACTAAGAACGAGCGGGATATAGCTGTGTTACAATCTCAAGTAAACGCTGATAAGACTTCCCATGACCGTGAAATGAAAGAGATGAAGGAGACTATTAAAGCTATCTTCATCAAACTTGACAACATAGAACAGGCTTTAAGGAAATGATCTGTGTCCTTTACTTTGTCGGTTGGATGAATGTCTTTGAGAACGGACAAGGTAATGCACTGTGGCAATTTTGTCACTACTCCTGTCAAGATAAAACCACTCGACGTTATAGAATATCACCCGATCAAATGTGTCCAAAGGTTATAAGGGATGTATAATGATCGCAGAGTTAGCTGCCTTTAATGCGGCGTTTGGTGTTGTAAAAGCTGCCATCGGTAATGGTCGAGACATTATGTCTTGTGCCAAGCAGATTGGTGACATGATTGGAGCTGAGGAACAACTCAGAGCCAGAGGTGAACGTAAGAAGAACAGTTTTCTATCGCAGTTAGCAGGTAAGCAAGCTAACGACTTTGAAGAGTTTATGGCGATAGAGAAGATGAAAGAGAGCCGTAAGGAACTCCTACAAGCTATGCAGCTCTATGGTCGGGGTGGTCTTAAGGATGACTTCCTAGCTTTCGAGGTTAAGGCTCGTAAGAAGCGTAGAGCAGAGGCTAAAGCCAGAGAAGCTCGTAAGCAGTCCATCATAGAGTGGACAGTCGGTATAGTACTATTTGTTGCTGCAGTGGGGATGCTTGGGGTTATAGGTTATTTCATAGGGCAAGACCAAGGCAAATGGTAAAGAAAAAGGGTAAGTACTACGTGTATGACAGTAACGGTAAGATTATTGTTGTTACATCTAGTAGAGAGATAGCGGAGTATTACGACAGTGGCAGTGTTTCTTGATGAATGGCGTGTGCTACCGCGCTTTATGATGTTAGTTCAAACCTTAGTGTATATTCGTTGTATTGAGTGGGCACTAAGTCAACCCGACTTGTCTACAGCACAGGCAGGTCTTATATCTGTGGTTACAGGTGCAATGACAGGCTCATTCGCTATTTGGATGGGCAAGGAGGTCAAATGAGATGGCTAGTCCTGATCCTATTATTATCTAGCTGTGGAAGTATACCGTTCTTAAGTTCAAGTGGAGGTCCTACCGTAAATGCAAATGTCTTGGCTGGCAAAGAAAACACACAACAAGTGGTCGCACAACAAAATAGGCAAGATGCAGGTAGGGATATCGTCACGACAGAGATTACTAAAGAGGTCGAGACCGAGAGAGTGGAAAAGCTCGAAATCTCGCACACTAACATTCCCCCATGGGTTCTTCTCCTCTTAGTACTGGGTTGGTTGTTACCTACACCCTCACAGATTGGTAACTGGTTTGGTAATATGTTCTTATCAATATTCAAACGGAGAAACACATGAATTACAACTTCGAGTACTGCCTTGAGATGCTACTAAAGCACGAAGGTGGATTTGTTAATCACCCACAAGACCCAGGCGGTATGACCAATCTTGGTGTTACTAAAGCTGTCTATGAAAAGTGGGTAGGTCGTAAAGTTACAGAGCGTGAGATGCGCCGACTAACACCAGAAGATGTAGCTCCTATCTACAAGAAGAACTACTGGGATAAGGTCAAGGGAGACGACTTACCTTCTGGCGTAGATTGGGCCGCATTTGATTGGGCTGTAAACAGTGGCTCAGGTCGCCCTGCTAAAGCTATCCAGACTGCTGTGGGGGCTAAGGCTGACGGAGCTATCGGTCCAATGACACTAGCTGCTGTAGAGAAGGCTGACCCTGAAGAGATCATTAAGTCAGTCTACAAGACGCGACAAGCCTTCTACGAGCGGTTAAAGACCTTCAAGACATTCGGTAGAGGATGGACTCGAAGGAATAAAGAGACCTTACATACAGCTCTCGAAATGGTAGAGTAAAAAACTAAAGGCGGCCCTTGAGCCGCCCTTTTTATTTCTACAGACCCTCGTCAATCTGTCTTATACGTTCTTTACAAACATGGATAATTTTTTCGTAATCCAGTCTGCGCTCATTAGGTTTGTTCCTTAAGACACGCTTGATTATATCTGCATCCCAAGGGTTCAAGCCGTACTCTAACCAAATGTCCCAAGGTTGGATATTCTTATCAGAGTAATCAGATGCACCAACATGATAATCACGAACATTGACAACTTCACGCTCCATAGAACGCTGACGCTCATCAGGTGTAAAGTCTCTTACTATTGTGGCTCTCCATTTACATCGAATGTACCGATTGGACCACTGTACCGTAGGTCAACCGTAACTTCTCCGTGAAGCTCCTCTTGCTCTGACAGTCGGGAAGATAGCACCCCCATGTCCTGAAGGTGCTGTTCGAGATAAAGTGGTATTTGGTTTTCCATTATTCACAACTCCGTAAACCTGTAGATGGGTCAAAGTAGCAAGCGCCACCCTCGTCCACTTGTGGTTTTACATCCTCGTCTACGAACATGTCAAGTTGTTTTTCTGGCTCTTCTGCAATATCTTCTGAAGAAGCTGCATTTAGAATACCGTACCGTTTCCCTGCTGCTCGGAACGTAGTGCAACCAGAAGCACCGCCATCGTATGCTTGCATGTAAACGTCCTTGAACTCTTCCCAAGTGATGTCATCCCCTACATTACAAGTCTTAGAACAAGCACTGTCCACAAACTTACTTGCAAGATTAAGTACCTTAACGTGATCCGAGACGTGTAACTCATTAGCTGTTTTACCTTCTACTCCAAACACACGGTATCCGTAGTCTTCTACTCGCTCTACAATCGGTCCCTCGAAGGTCTGAATGGTACGGTCATAGTAGTGAGAGAACACAGGCTCAATACCAGAGCTTACGTTGTCTGCTGACAAACTGATAGTACCAGTCGGTGCAATAGACAACAGGTGAGAGTTACGAATACCGTACTTCCCGATGTCTTCACGGATATCCATAGGGAGACTCATAGCAAAGTCACTCATGAGATAACGCTCATCGTACAATGGGAATGGACCTTTTTCCATAGCCAATGAGACTGATGTACGGTACGCCACATCACGAAGAGTAGTCATGATATTCTTAAGAGTAGACAAGAACGCTTCAGACCCATATGGAAACCCAAGAGCCTCAATAGCGTTAGCTACTCCTGTAAGTCCAAGACCCATACGTCTTTTGTTTTGAGCTTCTTTAGCTTGTTCG
>CALBDR010000356.1 GCA_937927525.1 uncultured Candidatus Melainabacteria bacterium | reverse complement strand
TTAGGAAAACTTTGGAGGTTTACTACACCTTAATCTAATTCTCTGTGAATAGTCGTGGAATATTGTTGCCCAGCGATATTAAAAAGTACAGGAATGAATAAAAAGTGATTAAATTTACCACTCTCCTTTTCATCCTCTTCTGTATATAGTTTAGGAGGAGAATCTTCACTAAGTTTAACTCCTGAAACGCTTTGAGCTACTTTTGCCTTATTTTTCATTGTAATTTCCATATTTATCTGGTCTCTATCGATAACAAAGAATTCAGGTCTCAAGTCAGTTTTACTTGCTATTAAATTAGGTTTTTTGAGAAGCTTTTGTATATTTATTGCTTTTATTTTCTCTAATTTTTCTTTTGCTGCTATTAGCTTAAGAGCTTGATCTAAAGCATTTTGATCTTCTATGTGTATGCCACTTGCTATTGTTACTAAGAACTTACCATCAAACTCTTCATATCTAGATTTCGCAGTGTAAGGTATCTCAATTGTTAAAACCTCTTGATCGGTGTTTTTCTTTACCATTAGACTATGCAGTTTGATTTCACTATCGTTATAAAGATTAAATTTTAAGCTTTTTCGCCTTTGATCTTTTTCTAGTGGTACCATACTGATATTTTCATTAAAGTCGAGACTTAACTCTGTCTTTGAGCCATCTATTTTAAAGTTTTCTAATTTATTTTGGTTAATTGGATCTTCAAAGGTTTGTCCTATTATCTCGAATAAATAAGTGTCGACAAAGTCTTTGACTTTCCTTGAAAGTCTATACGGGAAAATATTGTTTTGTTTATATTCGATTTTTAATGAATCAGGTGGGGGAATGTAGTTTAAATCTGATTTAGAACCTAAGCTTAAGCTTCTTGCAAAGTCCCTCGTGATTTGGGTGTTAATTCCATCCTGATTCGGGTTACTATCATTCGGTTTAAGCGTATTTTTAGTTAAATCTTTTATTCTTGCTAGTGTTTGGATTAACATTTCCCGAGGAACCGAAATGATTATACAGTTTTTAGTCTTTGTTAGTTACTAGTTAAGTTAAAATTAATCAAAGATGCTAATTAGACCGAGAAGATTAAGACAAGCGCGCGCGATCCGCGATTTGGTTCAGGAAAATAACCTTTCAGTTAATGATTTTATTTACCCTATGTTCATCAAAGATGAACAAAATGCTTATGAAGAAATTCAATCTATGCCAGGGATTCATAGATTTGGTGGTGAGCGTTTGCTCTATGAAGTGGAGGAGCTTTTAGCTTTAGGAATTAAATCTATTGTCTTATTCCCTTTAACTAGTTCTGAATTGAAAAATTCTCAGGCTATAGAAAGCTATAACGCTAATAATCTTACTTGTAGAACTATACGCGCTCTAAAAAAACGTTTCCCTGAGCTTTTAGTTATGACTGATATTGCTTTAGATCCTTATACTGACCATGGTCACGATGGAATTATCGTCGATGGTAAGATCGCGAATGATGAAACTGTAAAAGTACTTTGTAAAATGGCACTGGCTCAGGCTGAAGCTGGAGCTGATATTTTAGGTCCTTCAGATATGATGGATGGAAGGGTTAAAGCTATTCGTCAGACTTTAGAGTCTGAAGGTCACACCGATGTTATGATCCTCTCTTATACTGCAAAATATGCTTCTAACCTTTATGGTCCTTTTCGTGATGCTGTTAAGTCAGCAAACTATGGTATCGATGAATCAATTCCTCGTGATAAAAAGACTTACCAGATGAACATTGCTAATTCTGATGAAGCTTTAAGGGAAATGCAGCACGATATTGATGAAGGTGCTGATATTTTAATGATCAAGCCAGCTGGCTGGTATTTAGATATTATTTCTAGAATTAAAACTAGCTCTAATATTCCAGTAGCTGCTTATCAGGTCAGTGGTGAATATTCGATGATTTTAGCAGCGGTAAAAGCAGGGCTGATGAAGCGTGCGCAGGCTATCTATGAGTCGCTTTTAAGTATTAAACGAGCTGGAGCAGACTTGATATTGAGTTAT
>CALBDR010000355.1 GCA_937927525.1 uncultured Candidatus Melainabacteria bacterium | reverse complement strand
CATTTGGAGCATTATGAGGTTTATCTCCTGCTTGGCTTCAGGGCTTACACGTTGAGCCTCTAAGACTTTAAGCATTTCTGCCTGAGAGTCTCCCATTATGCCTAGGAGTTCTCGAGACAGGTCGTTACTGGGCTGAATTTCGCTCATGAGCTAAGGGTTAAGATTACGGCGCCAACGAACATTGAGACTACAATGATGTCAGCCATGGTTTGTGATATTCGCATAGGAATGTGGTTAAAATAATACGAACGTTTTAGCGATTAGATCATTGGTCATAATGAATGCAGTTACCAACAGGAACCACAGCATCACCAGGATAAAGTATACCGTAGTGATAGACCAGAAGTGACGTTTAAACACTGTCACAAGTGTTGCGTATGAACCAGCTATAAGAGCTGCGTACATAAACGCTTCAACATCGAAATACATAGGGTTAGGGTTAAGGAATTAAATGATAAGTTTTTGGACGATAAACTTCGTTAGCCAGGCCTCTACGATGAGGTGGGCACCAAAGGGTGCGACCTTTCATCTTCCCTTTCTTAAAGTGTTTAAAGTGCCCCCTAACATCATACTGGTATCCATGAGAACTTCCGTCACCTCTTGGCTCTTCCATGGTTACACTCTTAGTTTCAAGTTTACATTTGTAATATGGCTCAGGAACTCTCTTGCCTTGCTTTCTTCTCTTCTTAGACATCTTTCCCTCTACTCGGATAACCTCAACATTTACTGAATTGACATAGAGGCAGAAGCCGATGACTATCTTTCTAAGAATCTCACCAAACTCTTTTGCCTCGCCGTCCATGTTGTCCCTTAGACCAGAATCAGTTTTTGCAATGACCATGCAAGGAGCCTTGGTTGAAACTAAATTAGCCAACCTTGGTATTTTATCCTCAAAGTCTTTGAAGGCCCAGGCCTGAGCGCCGTCAGCACTGATCTTGTAATACGGGTAGTGCTCATTGAGCCCCTTCATAAAGTTGTCGGTAACCGCCCAAACCATTAATACATTCATCTTCTTGTGGGCATTCTTTATGTCACCTAGGGCCTGTATGTTTGCGAGTTGAGGCGTGTGCCTTGAGACAAGAACCCCCTTTACGTTTTCCCCGTCCAGCCTAAGTGTTCCATGAAAGTCTAGGAACAGGTGATTGAATGGCATCTTCATATTAAAGAACAGTTCTAGGTCCTCAGTCTCAATCTTTGAAAACATAAACTGCTGAACTTGATTGATCGGCAACAGGAACGGGTGATAGTTGTCGCCGAGCATGTCTTGTAAAGATCGAACCACACAAGCGTTAGCTGCCTCATCGGCCAGGATTGTTTCGTCCCCATTAGAGCCTTTAATCCTTTCGGTCGCAACGCTAGCCAAGTGGTTTGATACGTACTGCCAAACATTCCCCTTGTCGGGAGCAGCTCTATCAATTAATTCTTGAAATATCATAGGAATAGGTTATATATCGCTCAGGGGGCTACAGGCTGAAAAAGAAAACACCTGGCCCCCTGAATAGTACTTAAGTTCGTGCTCTCTCACGGGCTCTTCTTCTCCCTTCGGTTCTCCATGCCTCGAACGCTGCTTCTCTTGCGAGACGGCGCCTATTAGCCTCTGAAGGATTGTCTGGAGCAAAGATAGCCATATAAGTATTGAACATATGCTCATCACCAGCTATCTCATCTAAAGACGGTGCATTCTTGCGACCAATCGCCTTTAGGAATTGTTTCATTTTATTCATAGGGTTTTTGTTAAATTGTAAGATATTAATTAAAATAGTATTTCCTGCCTAAGCCTTTTTTCTCCTATGCGGCAATAGTCTTCACTCAACTCAAAGCCTATAAAGTCACGACCTAAATCTTTACACGCTCTTGCGGTAGTCCAACTCCCCATGAAGGGGTCAAGGACTAAATCGCCTGGATTGCTATAGGTCTTTATCAGTTCTTCTAGCAGTGCCAATGGTTTCTGGGTGGGGTGCAGCCCTCCCCCTGTCAAATTGTTCGGCCTCATAAATTGCCAGATGGATTTCGGGTAGCCACGGTTTTCTTGCGCACTCATGCCACCAAAGCTTCCAGATACTTTTGATTTACTTGCCTTGCGACCACTAAACATCCCCCCCCCTTTTGGCCTAAGCTGGGGGTTATACGTTGGCGGCTTTTCATAAAAAACACATATAGTCTCGTGGTTTCTTAGTGGTTGTTTTTTGGCATTTCCTATGTTTGTTACAGCTTTTTTATCCCAAATAATATCATACTTAAAGCCCCTCCTGTTACTCTGTATTAAGTCTGAAGTAAAAGGTTGTGACGCAAACACTACGTAGGGCGAATTGCTTTTCGCTGCCCTATAGAGCTTATCCCACATCACTGGTAGGTCTGGGGCAGTATCCCAGTCACACCTCGTAATCCCATACGGTGGATCAGTCAAAACCAAGTCAATACACTTATCTGGTAACAACTTCATGCCTTCTAGGCAGTCACCACAAACCACAGTGTTGATCAGCTCTTTCCAGTCCTTTATTTCTTCTAGATGCTTCATTTTATAAATGGTAAATATATGAACAATGATAACAATGGCAGCCAACTATCCCCTCTTCTATCTCGTCATAATTAATGTCCCCTCCGTTCTCAC
>CALBDR010000354.1 GCA_937927525.1 uncultured Candidatus Melainabacteria bacterium | reverse complement strand
TGATCAATAGTTAACTTTATCAATTTATCTGCATTTACAGGGGGCAGTTTTTAAATGGCATAAATTATGCTTGAAATATAATATTCATATTTGAGAGAAAAGAAGTTTATCTACTTTAGTTGCTTGATGGATAAACACCCTGTATCGCTACACAAAAAGTAAGTACTTGGTAAGGCTGCATATTCGGATGTGATTGACTTCCACCAGTATTTTCAGTGCTTTGGCTAGCAAGATCAGTTTCTGAGCTTGCATCTCTATATAAGCCAGATTCTGCTAATGATGTACCTGTGGCATCAGTTTTCACTCCACGGCCTTCTTTAACCTTAAAGTTATAGCTATTGCTATGAGAAGGAATTTGGGCTGAAGTTAAAGTCACAGTTTCTTGCCCACCTTTTTCTCCTAGTCGTCTAACACTAAGTCCTGGACCTGTACCTTCACCGATCGGAACTCTTCCCCTAAGATCAGGAAGCCCAAAAGTTGTTCTTCCATCACCACCAAAGTAGTACCAAATAATGAAAATAGTGTCTGGCTTTGATTTATTGCTAGTAACTGTCCATTTGCTTCTAGCCATCCTCGTGGACAAAATGTTCCACCAAACATCATAATTTCTCCAAGAAGTGGATTAGATGACGCAAATAATGGGCTAAAAATGCCACTTATTGTGAATATGGATATTGCTATTATTAATTGTTTAGCTTTGTTCATTTATAAACTCCTTATGGCGCCACCGGTAAATCTGGCACTCCTCCACAGTCAGTGATTGTTATATCACCAGCATCTGTTTGCACACCTGTACTCACTGATACATTTGAAAGTGATGCAGCTTGCATTCCAAACTGCTTAACTATAATTTTGTAAGTCCCAACTAAAACATTAGTAAAAGTAAAGCTTCTATTATTTCTTTCGTTTCAGCTTCTACGTTTTTATTTATACTTCTAACAACTGCATTTGCTGTGTTTGAACAAATAAAAGAAAATAGAAGTATCGGGATTAAACTCTTAAGATTCTTAATATTAAGGAATATTGTATATTATTTTACGTCTAATTCGCTGATTATATTTAGCTAAAGTTTTTTTGCGGTGAAAAATCTAGTAATAATCATCAATTACTCTAAAAACCTTCTATCTAAAAAGACTTCACGTGCCTTATAGCTGAAAATCTTTATGGGTTCAGGATAAATCAAATGAATCTCCTCAAAGCGTTTACTAAAAACAAAGACCTTATCAAAGTTTTCAACTTCTAATTTTTGGTAGTCTTCAAGAGCAGTATCGTGTAAGTAAAGTAAGTCTGACAAAAAGAGTCCATGAGAGAAGATAATTAACCATTTTTCATCAAAGCCGATTCGATAAGCTCTGCTCTTTTCGTCTTTGTGAGCAACTATCTTTTTTAATGCTTCTAAGGGGTTTTTAACCTTATGAGCTTTTAAGCTTGTGTGCCACCAAAGTACTTCTTTATCTGGAAATGTATAATCGAGGCTTATGTTAGATAGATGTTCATCGAGTAGGTGATAGTTATTAAGTCTATCTAAGCTAAGGCTTAGCCTATCTTTTACTTTAGAATATCTTTCTGAAACTAGTTCTATGAGCTGTTTCATAAATTCTGGATCTTTAATAGTTTTCACCTGCTCTTTAAAGCACTCATCTTTAAAGTCATCACTGGTATTTTTCCAGCTAATAGAACCGAAAATATAATTTAAACCTCTAAGTTTGAGTTCATGATTTAATTTTTTAGCGAACTCAAACCAGTCATAGATAAACATTTTTCCGTGGGAGCCATTTGCTTCTGAGTCTACATAGTAGTTAGTAAGTTCAATTCCATAATATTTGCCATTCATGCGACAGTCAAAGTCAGGACATTCACTTGCTTCTATATATTTAGCAAGATTATTTAAATCTAATCTATCAAAAAATATATCTAGTACATACCTTTCGTCTTCTTTCGTAGATGAAAGAAAATGTTCATATATTTCACTAGGGTACTTATATCGCATTTAAAATTGCTTCTCCGTCCTTCGCCGATAAGTTCTTTGTATTTGTACTTAGTTATATTATGCCCAAAAAATAGTAATATCCCTAATTTACTGGGCTTTTAGGCTGATTTACATAGTTTAAAGCTGCTTATCTGATTTTCTTATTGGGTTTTACTCAGAATTAATATAGGTTCGTTTATTTGGAAATCAAATCTCAGTCTCAGTTTGAATTGCCTAAATTTTCTTCTGCAATTCAGAAGTTTGTAAGTGCTTCTGAGCTTTTAGGTATAACCATATCTTATCAGGTTTTTAATAAACGATTACATGCTCCAGGAGCCTTCAAGCCCACTATAGAAGAGGAGAAAGCTATTAACAACTTTTTAAATAGCTTTGAAGCTAAAAAACTTCGCCCGCATCTCACTAATTTAGTTATGGCTTCTCAAACTTTAGCTGTAGCATCATTATTAGCGACAGAACAAATATCTCAAGGATCTAGTTTACATTTACAAAACATTAATTTAAGTCATCATGACTTAGAACTTATTATTCATGCTGCTTTTAATATAATGTTTGGTAGTCTTGCAGCTTCTAAAGCTCTACTGGTGGCTGATGAAAAAATTAAAACCTATATCCCAGACATCTTAGGTTTTATAGTAGCTGCTCCGTTAATTAAAATGGGAGCTCCAGCTAATGTCATAGAATCGATGATAGCCTTTATGGATAATCTTGCTTACACTGACCTGATAGATAAGGACAAGCCTTTAGAAGAAAAGAAATTTCTTAATACTTTAATATCCGTGATGAAATCTATTCCAGATAATGCTATGGATTTAGCTCAATTAAAAAAAACCTAGAGCTTTCTCAGGGAATCTAGATAGGATGAAACTGTATGTTGCTTTGATCCCTTTTATTAGTGTGCTTCTAGGTACTAATATGCCAGATTTAACCGTGAATACTTTTGCAGGAACAGCTGAAATGCTAAGAGGAGTTTCTGAGTTTAAGCGTGGGCAAGAATCTAAAAATTCTTTTGATTCTATATCACAAATGACAATAGGTGCTTCTGAGGTTCTAGGTAAATTTTTTTGGACTTCGCCTATAGGTTTTGCGGTTTATAATTTTGCACAAGTTCTTAAGGAACTCTATATTCAGTATCGAGATAAAGAAGATCCAGTGAAATTACAGGATGATGAATATTCTGTGATTACTTAATTCGAGAAAACCACTCTTCATCTCTTGCGATAACTGCTTTTTGATCTGTAAATACTATAGGTCTTTGAAGAATTTTAGGGTTTGCGCTAATGAGTTTAACAAGTTCAGATTTATTCTGTTCTAGATTTAATTCAAGCTCTTTAGCCTCTTTTTTTCTAATCAATTCATCTAGTTCAAAGTCAGCTATAGCTAAAATATCTTTAATTAATTTTTGAGTAATGCCCTCCCTTAAATACTCATGTATAGTTACTTTTAACTTTTTTTCTTCTAGTAATTTAAGTGCCGCCCTGGATTTCCCACATCTAGGATTGTGAAGTATAGTGTAGTTTTTAGGCATAGTTTTGATTTTAGCATCTGCTAAAATACCTATGTGCTAATTGAAGCAACTAATATATCCCATAATTTTGGTAAACGTCAGGTATTAGATGATGTTTCTATAAAAATCACTAATCATAGTAAGATCGGCTTGATTGGTGTTAATGGTGCTGGTAAATCTACTCTGCTAAAAATTCTTATTGGTGAGCTTGAGCCTCAGCAGGGTGAGGTTTTTCGTGCTTCTCATATTAATATTAAAGTCTTAACCCAGAATCCGAAGCTCACTGCAGGAAATACTTTAAAGCAAGAACTTGAAAGTGTTTTCACCTATGTAAATATTCTTAGAAAAGAAGAAGAAGAACTTAGTAATAAGCTGATGACTGCTTCTGAGGAAGAATTTGATGAAATTTTAAAAGAATTAGGTGATGTTCAACATAAATTAGAAGATTATGATGCAGATAAGATCGAAGCTAAGATCGGGAAAATGGTTACAGGACTTGGCTTTAGCTTAGATGAACTTGATCATCACGTTGATAAATTCAGCGGTGGTTGGCAGATGAGAATTAATCTAGCTAAGGTTTTACTTGAAGAGCCTGATTTGATTTTAATGGATGAGCCGACTAACCATTTAGATTTAGAAGCTATTGATTGGCTTGAGGAATTTCTTTTAGATTATCCTAACGGTATTTTATTAGTTTCTCATGATAGATATTTTTTAAACCAAATCGTAAATGAAATTGCTGAACTGGATAGAGGAAAATTAAATTCTTATAAAGGTAATTATTCAGAGTATGTAGAGCAACGCAACTCCATGAGGACTTTACAGGCAGCTACAGCTGCCCGTCAAAAAAAATCAATGGAAAAACAAATGGAGTTCGTTAATAGATTTCGAGCGAGTGCTGCTAAAAGTAAACAAGCTAAATCTCGTGAAAAACAACTCAAAAAAATCCAAGTCGTTGATGTACCTGTAAGTGAACAACGTAAAATCCAAATCCAATTTCCTTTAGAAAACCCTAGTGCTCGTGATGTTTTTCATATTAATGATTTAGCTAAAAGCTTTGGTACTAATAAACTTTTTAGTGATGTGAATCTAAAGCTTGAATGGCTTAAAGATGAAGCACAGAGGGTTTTTATTTTAGGGGCTAACGGTTGTGGTAAAACCACTTTTTTAAAGATGTTAATGGGGCTAGAAGATCCAGATACCGGATCAATAGATATTCATGAAAGAACTAAAATCGGTTACTATTCTCAAAACCAATTGCAGACTTTAGATTATGATAAGACTCTAGTTCGTACTATAGAGGAATTAATGCAGAATGCCACTCAGACAGATGTTCGTGGAGTTTTAGGGCGTTTCCTTTTTAGTGGTGATCAGGTTTTTAAAGAAGTTGGATTACTTAGTGGTGGTGAGAAAGCACGTCTTGCTATAGCTAAATTAATGTTAGGTGCTTACAACACCTTATTACTTGATGAACCGACTAACCATTTAGATACTATAGCCCAAGAATCTTTAGAGGATGCTATGGAATCCTATCAGGGAACTATAATTTGTATTTCGCACGATAGATATTTAATTAATAATCACGCGACACAAATCTGGGAGTTTGTAGAAGGTTCACTTATAGTTCATAAATCTTCTTATGCAGACTATTTGGAGAAAAGAGATTTTCTTATAGATCAGATGCGTGAGAAAAAAATAAAAGCTGCTAAAGCTAGAGGAGAGGATTTTTCTGAGCAAGAAGAAGATGTTAAAGAAAAAACATTAAGTCCAGCAAAGCAGGCTAAAGAAAGAGAAAAGCAAGTTAAGAAGATGGAAAGAGAGATTAAGGAACTTAATACTAAAAAAGCAAACCTCTCAGTTAAAATTGCTGATCCTAAACTCGCTGAAGATTATAAAGAGCTGGAAAAGCTAAGTACAGTGCTTGGTGAAGTTGAAAATAGGCTTATGGAGATTGAAGCTGAATGGCTTGAATTTAATGAAATAGTATAAGATAATTCATTAAAAACTATTTAAAATTCATATTTTTTTGCTTTCTTAACTATTTATTTATTGAAATGAGGAAGATTATAGTATAAGTTATAATTAGTTGGTATTAATGTTAGAACGAAAAAAAATAAATATAGTAAATACGATATTCTTGATAGCTCTTCCTATTGTATCACTCATTTCTTTGCCTATTTGGCTTAAATCTAGTTCCTATAGTTTTAATACCGTTATATTAGCTATAGTTTTTTATGTGCTAGCTCAGTTAAGTATAACGGCAGGCTATCATAGATATTTTTCACATAAATCATACGATGCTCATCCATTGGTTAGTATTTTTTATTTGTGTTTTGGCGCTGCTGCCTTCCAAGGAACTGCTTTAAAGTGGTCACAAGACCACAGAAGACACCATAGATTTGTTGATGATATTGAAAAAGATCCTTACAGTATTAAAAAAGGCTTTATGTGGGCTCATATTTTATGGCTTTTTTATGAAGGTGATAAGTCTTATAACCCAGAAGAAGTTCCAGATTTAGTTAAAGATAAATTAGTAATGTTTCAACACAAACATATTATAAAAATGTCAGTGTTCTTTGCCTTTGTTTTACCTATGCTTTTAGGTGCTATTTGGGGAGATGCATTAGGTGGCTTGTTTATTGCTGGTGCTCTAAGACTTACTATTAATCACCATTCTACTTTCTTTATAAATTCACTTGCTCACACTTTAGGTGATCAGAAATTCTCTAATAAACATAGTTCTAGAGATAACTTCATAACTGCTGTTTTAACATTTGGAGAAGGATATCATAATTTTCACCATGAGTTCCCTTCTGATTACAGAAATGGAATTCGTTTCTTTGATTTCGATCCCACTAAATGGTTAATCGCTAGTTTATCTAAATTAAAATTAGCTTCAAACTTAAAAACAGTTGACCAGGAAGTGATTATGAAAAAAATGGCTATTATGGCTGTAATCAACTTCGAATCACAGTGTAAAGCTTTCCAACTCCTTTCTATATCAAAAGATCATATGATTAAAGTTGCATCTCATCTTAAATCTGATGTCGAAAAAGCATTCAGTCGTCTTAAAGAGTTGAAGAGGGCTAGGATTATCACTGTTTCAGTAAATGAAAAGCATCAGTTGAGTAAGCAGATTAGCAAAGCTAAAAAAGACTTTGATGCTTCTTGTAAGCTTCTTTTCGGTATGTTAAAAAGATTTGAAAATAAGATTGAGAAAGAAGAGCATAGCTATTAGTATTGGTTACTTTTTAAATATAACGAGATATCAGCTTTTTTAGTTTTACTGTGATAAGTTTAATTGGTTCTAGGGAAATGAATAGAGGCATATATAATACCTCTAATGGCTTTAGCTTATTTGGGTAATTTTCTATATCAAAGTCTGAATAAAACTTTGAACAGATCAGGTTTATTAATGCAACTTGTTTATTGCTAAGTACTTCCTGCCATCGCTTTAAGCTATTAACCCTAAAGCCAGTTTCTTTTCTATCACTTTCATAGCTGCTATTAGATTTATTACCTAGCTCTAATAGCTTTGATGTGAAATCCTCTTCTATAAAGTTACAGATACTTCTTAGAGTAGTTTCTGGTTCTGAGATCAAGTCCTCAAACCTAACGATTTTTAATTGATCTTCAGAAAGCTCACTTTTTAGTTCTTTTATTTCACGCATAGCTTTATTCCAGCTAAGGCAAACACCAAGAAGGTTTTTTAAATTATCAAGCTTTAACCAAGAAGCACATACTGCCCTAGGGTCTCGATAGAGAGCAATTATTTTTGCGTTAGGATAATTAGTTAATATTTCTCTTACACAATATAAATGATAAGGAGTTTTCTCAATAAAACGATTTTTTTTTAATTTTTTACAGTAGTAATTTGAAATGGCGTCAAAAATTTCAAACCTATCAATTTTTTCTGTTTTTTTAAAG
The DNA here is from genome assembly GCA_937927525.1 of uncultured Candidatus Melainabacteria bacterium. Taxonomy (GTDB): domain Bacteria; phylum Cyanobacteriota; class Vampirovibrionia; order LMEP-6097; family LMEP-6097; genus DT-14. The sequence goes on along the minus strand of CALBDR010000354.1, from coordinate 11,682 downwards.
TATTTTTTAAGTTTAGCGTATTCTACTGATTCTTTAAATTGATCTAATTCATTTTTTATATCTTCAGGGAGGGCTTTACTGCGAATGATTTTATGAGCATTAAGTCCAACTCTTTTTATAGAAACAAAGACACTTAATAAAAGTCTTTGGAAATTATTTTCATATTCTTTGAAGAAGGGATTAGCCTGAGGCCAGTTTTCTACGAATAGATAAGATTCTCTATCTACTCCCCAAATATTGGGGTGCTCCGCAATTATATTTCTTAGGGTGGTGGTACCGGATCTTCCTTCACCAACAATAAATATCGGTTTTTTCATTAGTGTTTTGCAAGATATGATCATACTATATAATTAGATAGTCCTGGTATAAATCAGCTTTTATAAGATGAATTTCAAGAAATTATTTGAATCTTTTTCATACTTAAGTGTTAGTAATTTTGTAGTTATTGCTTGTTCTGCCTATGCTACAGTGCTTTTAGCAAATTATTTGGAGCCAGAAATACTTGGTATTTTATTAACTGGTGAAGCATTCGTAGAAATGTTCTCTTTTTTCTTTACTATGGGCTTTAAAAATTCAATTCTAGAATATGCTAATCGTGATAAAGATGGTTTTATTGATGGTTTAAATGCAGCATTAGGTAATGCTTTAATCATTCGTTTCGTTATTGCGATACCGATCTGTATTTTTATTTATTTTTTTTCGACTTATATTCATTCAGATCCACTAATGGTAAAGGTGATAGTTACTTATTTGCTAGTTGAGTTTTTTAAGAGCTTTACTAATATATTCGGAGTTATTCGCAAAGCTCTTGACCAGTTTAAACTAGTCGCTAGTCTTACAGCATTTAACAAAGTTATGCAGTTATTGACTATCTTTGTGGTTTTTAAATATTTAGGTGGTATTGAAATTCTTCTTTTAGCCTATGTTTTAGCTGCATTAATTAAATTTTTAGTTTCTTTCTTTACTACGATTAAGTTTTGTAAGCCTAAATTTGATTTAGAAGGTATTCCTTCGATGCTAAAACAATCATTTTTATTTGGGATCTTTGATTATATGGAAGAGGCTCAATCTAAAATTGATAGATTAATGATTAATTACATTCTAGGACCAAGTTCCGTAGCTTTTTATTCGATTCCGTCTAAGTTAAATCGCTTAATAAAAATTCTTCCTAAATCGATTAAACAACTTTTTTTACCTCAGCTATTTAAAGTAGCTCGCTCTCCAAAAGACTTTCAAGCTATAATAAAAAAACTATTTATATTAGTTGTTGGCTTAGCTATTCCAATTACACTTGGCATATATTTTTTATCGAAACCTGTTTTGAGCTTTTTCTTCCATGAAAAGTATGCACCTGCTATAGAACTATCTCCACTGTTTGCTTTTATTGCTTTGATTTGGTTCTTGAATATAATACCCAGTTTAATTCTAGCTACTCAGAGTGATCATAGAGGTCGTAATTTTATTCAGTTTATAAGTATAGTAATCAATATAATACTAAATCTTTACTTGATACCTAAGTTTGGGATTGCTGGAGCTATCTGGGCAACTATTGGAGCAAATTTTATTAAATTCATTATGTTTCAGATAAGATGTTTGCCAATTTTTTTGGAAGCTAGTCAGTGACAGTCTTTTACCCTTGCTTTTCAATTAGGGCTTGACATCTTTTCTCTGAAAAGCTATCATAGACAATATTGTGCGTGCTTCATTGAATCTTAACCCCTCAAAGCTTCGCTTTACTTTAGCTACAGACTTAGATGGAACATTTCTTGGTGGTACTGATGAGGAAAGAAAACAACTTTATAGATTCCTAGAAGATAATAAAGACCTAATAGGTTTGATTTTTGTAACAGGAAGAGATATACCTTTTGTTAAAAATTTAATTGATACTAAAGAGGTCCCTAAGCCTGATTTAATTATTGGTGATGTTGGTACAACTGTCGTAGAGACTAATGCTTATGAACCTTTAAAGGAGATTCAGGATTGGATTGACTCACTGTGGTCTGGTGAGGAAAAAGCTCGTGAGCTTATGCAAGCTCATCCCCATTTAAAAGAACAAGAAATTTATGGCGGTAAAAGAGTTTCATACTTTTACTCAGAAGAAGATAAAGCTAGAGCTGCAGCTAGGGACGCTATTGCAGCTGGTTATGATGCAATTTTTTCAGCTAATTTATACTTTGATATCTTACCTAAAGGAGTTAAGAAGGGACCTACTTTACTTAAATTAATAGAGTTAATAGGTTTAAATTCAGACACGGTTTTAACTGCTGGAGATACTTTAAATGACTTATCACTTTTTGAAACTGGTTTGAAGAGTGTTGCTGTGGGAAATTCTGAACCCTTATTAAGAGATGAATTAGATAGACTTGAGAATGTTTATTTAGCGAAAGGACATGGAGCAGCTGGAATCGAAGAGTCGATTCATCATTTTAATTTATTTTGATTATGGAAAGAAAAAAATCATCCCTAATAATTGTCTATCATAGACAACCATACGAAGAGGTCAAAGTTAAGGGGAAAACCACTTTTAAAGAAAATAAAAGTCCTAATGGAATAGTACCAGCCTTAAAAGGTTTTTTTGGTGCCGTTGATAAAGGCTGCTGGGTAGCATGGAAGCAAATCACTCATAAAGAACAAGCAAGCTTTGAAAGGCACATCACTATTAATGATTCTTTTGGTGAGTATGATGTTGTCAGGCTTGGCTTAACGGCGGAGCAAGTCAAATCTTTTTATCATGTAACTTCTAAAGAAGCTTTATGGCCTACTTTACACTCTTTCCCATGGCTTTATAACTATGATGCAGTTGATTGGGAAACTTTTAGAGAAGTAAATAGACTTTTTGCTGAAGCTGCTTGTGAAGAAGCTGATGATGATGCGATTATTTGGGTGCATGATTATAATTTATGGTTAGTTCCAGCTTTTATTCGAAAAATCAAACCTAATGTAAAAATTGCATTTTTTCATCACACACCATTTCCTGCTGCTGATGTATTTAATATTTTACCTTGGAGAGAAGAAATATTAGATTCTTTATTAGATAGTGATATTGTTGGTTTCCATATACCTCGTTATAGTGAAAATTTTGCAGGGGTTGCAAGGTCTCTTAGAGGTGCTGAAATTAAAGAAAGAAAAGTAGTTGAACCTATTTTCACTTCTTCAGGTTTACCTTTATCTGAACCTTCCGTAGTTACGACCATAAAACATAATGGAAGAGAAGTTTTAGTGGATACTTGGCCTATAGGAACTAATGTAAATGTAATATCCGAGCATTTAGATAGTTTTGATTCAGGTGTTAGACTTTCTGAAATCAAGGCTGAAGTTCGTGATATGAAATTCATGTTCTCAGTAGGTCGTGTTGACTACACTAAAGGTACTAAAGAGATGTTGGAAGCTTTTGATAGGCTTTTAGAAAGAAGACCTGAGCTGATAGCTAAGGTTAAATTCTTTGTAGTTTGTGTTGCGGCTAATAAAGGAATGACTGTCTACAAAGCTGCCCAAAAAGATATTGAAAGTTTGGTTGGATCTATTAATGGTAAGTACGGTACTTTAGGGTGGACGCCGATAATGCTGTCCACTAGACCTATTCCTTTTAAAGAGCTTGTTTGTTATTATAAAGCAGCTGATATTTGTTGGATTACTCCATTAAGAGATGGACTAAATTTAGTAGCTAAAGAATTTATAGCTTCTAAGAACGGAGAACCTGGTTCTTTAATACTTTCCGAATTTACTGGTGCTGCTGTTGAACTTGCTGAAGCAATACATGCTAACCCTTACTCTGGAAAAGATATGGATGAAGCTATTGATAAAGCCATAGATATGTCTCCAGAAGAGGCTTCTGAGAGAATGAAAATTATGTATAATAAGGTTGAAAAGTGGGATGTGAATTTCTGGGCGAATCATATCACTGACCAATTCAATCTTATTAAAAATAACTCCAAAAATACACTTGAAACAGCAAGATAATATCTAAATCATTTATAATTATTTGAATTTAAAATTAGATAGAGGGTAAATATTAAGTGTAAGTATTTCTTAAACTTACTGGTAGCTGATCTATGCCCCCTTCAATTCGTATTAAATTCATTTATCTAGGCGTTATTCAAGTACTTTTTGGACTCTTGTTGATGTTTAGTTTTATTGGTTTTACTAAATCATCTAATCAGTTAAATAAAATATCAGAGCTTAGAAGTTCTAATATTCATTTATTAAACTCTTTCAAAAAATCTTTTCTTGATTTGATTAATGTCAGTAAGGACTATGTTCTTTTTAACGATGATAATTATAAAAAACAATATGAAACTATTGTAGATATCCATTTAGGTAAATCTCCTTTACCTAAAAATTATGACTTCAGTTACACGGAACTTGCTTTAGTGGGTCAAAAAGAAAAAAAAGATTTTGAAAGTGATTTAGGTTTTGATAAAAGGTTTTTAAAACTTGAACTTAATGAAAAAGATAAAAGTGATTTTGAATATATTACGAAAAAGAGGGATTTGTTATTAAATCTCCAAAACAAATCTATATCTTTAGTGAGTGGGAAAAACAGTTCAAACATAGTTGATAAAAATAAAGCAATTGAAATTTTAAAGTCAGATGATTATTTAATAGCTAAAAAAGAAATTCTAATTTCATTAAATAAACTTTTTGAATCTTTTTCTTCAGCTTCTGAAGAGCATTTAAAAAAAATAAATGGTCAAATAAAATTTTTCAGACTCTTATTTGTTTTTTCTTTTATAGTTTTAGTTTTAAACCTAGTTGCTATTTTTACTTACATTAATGGCGCAATTATCGGCGCAATTGAAAAACTTAAAATTGCTATGCAAGCAATTCTTGCTGGTAAAGAAGAAGATAATAATAGTCTCGATAAAGTCAGATATGATGAGATTGGTGATATCAATAAAGCTGTTTTGGACTTTAAGGCAAATGCAAACAAACTTAAAGATATAAACTTAGAACTTGAAGAATTTAACTTTAAAACAGCGGATGGTATTAGAGGTCCTTTACTAGCTTCGTTAGGCTTAGTTGGTGAAGCTGAAGATGCTCTTGAGGAAAACAACATAGATAAATTAACTCAAACTTTGAATTTATTAAAAGATTCTTTGAACAAATTAGAGAACATAATTCAAGATGTCATGACCGTTAATAAAACTCAAACTCAGTTAGAGGACGACTGTGAAGTTGATTTAGAAAAACTAATTGAAGATGAGCATCTGAAACTTTCTCATATGCCTAATTACGATAAAGTTGATATTGTTACAACTTTCTTTACTCCTACTCAGCTTTATATTAAAAAATCTCGTTTGCAGCTTATTTTTGCTAATTTTATTTCAAATGCTATTAAGTACGCTAATGTTGATAAAGTTAGGTCATACTTACGTATAAAAACTTATGAAAAAGATGGACTTTTAATTTTCGAATTTAAAGATAACGGCTTAGGTATTCCAGAGCAACATCAAGCAAAGGTATTTAATATGTTTTGTAGATTCCATCCAAATGTTGCCTATGGCAGTGGTTTGGGGCTTTATATGATTAAAAAGAGCGCTGAAGTTTTAAAAGCAAACGTAGTTTACGAACCACATGGTGAGGGGTCTATTTTTAGACTTGAAGTTCCAGGTGGCATTAAATCAGAGGACTAAAAACTTAGAGTGCTTCTGTCGCGATATCGAGTGCATCGAGCAGTTGAGCTTGGCTCCATGCTAATGTATGTTGACCTGGTAACCATTTAACATTATTTTCTAGGTCTGTGATAGCTTGAAAAGCTTCTACAATACAGTATTTATGAGGTAAGTTAGTTCCATCAGCTCTTGTGATTTGTTTTTCTGAATCCCCACAAATTTGTGCTAGACACAAATTTAGGCAGTAGTTAAAAATAAGTTTGCTTTCATCATAGATATTTTTATAATCTTTAGAGTCTGAATGGATGTTTTTTAAAATTCTAAGATTTTTACTTGCAGCTTGAAGAGCAGCAGTGGTTCCTATAGTCCATTCAGCAGTATATTTAAATAAACCTAATTCCTGTCTATCAATAAAGTCTCTTAATTCATGAATGAAGCTTTCTATTACGTGCTTATCTGAACTTTTTTTATTACTGATTATTCTAGCTAAGTCTGGTACTTCAGTGAATAATTGATAATCAAGATTTAGGTAACTATCAAAACAATGATGCTCTAGGAACTTGAATTCATTATATCTTCTGAAACCCGTTTCACCAGCAAGCTGGGAGATATTCGCTTTTAGGACTATGTTTGAAAGTTCTACATTCTTTAAAGGATCATTATCAAATATATAGTCTGTTGCTGAAAGTAGGAATATGGTAGTATCAGCCACTCTGATTGGGTTTTGTGAAGCTTTATTATTTTCTTTCGCTGAATTTACTACCCATTTGTTTATTAAATCTTTGCCATTACTAATAGCTTTATCTAAATTCTCTAGATTTAAATAATTTGCATAATGGGGAGTCCCTTCTAGATTATATTCTTCTGATTCATCAAATAAAAACTCTTTTAATTCTTGATTATTATAAGTTTTCAAAAGTAAATCTCTTAACCTTTCAATAGAAAGTATACAAACCGCTGCATCGAAGCTGCCACCCTCTTCGAATACCACTTCCTCCCAACTACTATTAGTAGGGGCTTGCATATCAAAATCACCAAGTTCTCTGTTGAAGTTAATAGAAAGTATGTATCTAGCTAAATTATGTAAAACTTTTCTGATTAAGGAATTAGAGTGCTCATTTTTGAAATTGAATTTAGACTTAGGATTATCATTTTCAAGTTCAAAAATAATTTCTTCTATTAAATTTAAAAGCATTAGACCATGGGATTCCACTCTTTTTGGATAAAACCAATTTGACTCTATATATGAATCAGGAGCAGGGATTCCATTTTCATCATAGTGGATATTTTTAGGGTTAAATACATGATAAATTCCTAAAAATAGCTCGAAGCGATACTTCTCTGGATTCCATGTGATTTTTTCAGTAATTTCAGTATTCTTGGTCGAAGCAATTATCCCAAGAGATGTTAAAAGAGCCTTTTGCCATTCTTCTCTATTGATCTTTTTCTGCCAAGCACCAATCATGCAAGTATCAGTAAACCACTGCCATCTCATGTGTTCATTAATAGTTTCTGAAGTTCTGATTAAACCATTATCAAGACTTTCAAAGCGATACAAATCAACTTTTCTAAGCTGCTCTTTAATAGCTACGATATCCGACTGTGTGTAATTTAACTGAGCTTGAAATATATCGTTATAGAAACAAAAATTGTTTACTGATTCATTAAGTTTTAATACTTCTTTTGTATTGGTATCAATAGGAAATTTACGTGCAGAAAATTTTGTGGCAAATTCTTTTGCGTAATAAGCCCTTTCAAGAGCATTATGAACTCTTTCTCTGTCGAGTTCACTATTTTCAGAAAAAAGCATTGCACAAAATGCCTCGATTTTGCTTTTAAATTCTTCTGTTTGCGTTTGATTTGCAACTATCTTATTTATGATATCTTTAGTTTCTTCAATAACTTGCACTAGTATATATTAACCTGTATATGCTTTATTGGAAAGAGATAAGTCTTAATCTAACATTTTGTGGCACTCTGCTTAGAAGTTTTCTTTAATGTAATTAATTGTTTTGCTAATGGCAGCTTTTGCTTTTCTTTCAAAACTTATTTCCGGTATCGACTGTGCAAAGATTGGTGCAAAAGCATTTATATCTAGAAGCCAATCAATTTATTAGATTAAATTAATTGATAACTATGAATAAGTTATTATAATAAGCGTGAAATTTAGTCATTTAAATTTAAGTACCGCAACATTAAAAGCGATCGAAGCGAAGTCTTATGTTTCTATGACTAAGGTTCAAGAACAAGTAATTCTTCCTATGTTAAAGGGGAAGGATCTGATTATCCAGTCTGAGACTGGTTCTGGTAAAACAGCAGCATTTGCTATTCCGATTATCGAGAACACTAAAATTAATAAAAGAAACCCTCAAGCTCTAGTAATTGTTCCTACTAGAGAGCTTGCAAAGCAAGTCTCTGCTTACTTCAAATCCCTTTTAGAATTTAATAAAGAGATAAATGTCCTAGCACTTTTTGGAGGGAAAAACTCTGATTCACAGAGAAAACAATTAGAGAATTGTCCAGAAATTATCGTCTCTACTCCTGGAAGGATAATTGATTTTATTAATGAGGCTGTCATAGACTTATCTTCGATTCAAACTTTAATTATTGATGAGGCTGATACTGTTATCGAAATGGGTTTTAAAGATGATGTGAATAGTATTTTCGAAAAAACAGTTAATAGGAAGCAGACTGCCATGTTTTCTGCGACACAGAATCAAGAAATCATCAGATTATCGCATCAATATTTGGATAAAGCTGATCATATTAATTTCTCCAAGAAAAAATCACACGAATTAAAAATTACCCATGAGTTTTTTGAATTAGATGAAGACCTGAGAGTTGAAGCGATTAAAAGAATTATTTTTGCAAAGAAAATCTATTCATGCATAATCTTCGCTAATAATAAGGTTTTAGTGGATAAGATTTTCAAGAAATTTAAGAGTTCAGGCTTTAACTGTGCCTCACTTCATGGTGATTTTAAGCCAGGTAAAAGAGATTTAGTTATGAATCGTTTTCGTGATGGTGAGGTTAATATATTAATCGCTTCTGATATCGCGGCTCGTGGAATAGACGTAGCTGGATTAGATGCTGTTTTCAATTATCAAATTCCACATGAGGCTAGGGATTATGTTCACAGAGTAGGAAGAACTGGAAGAGCTGGATGTTCAGGTATGGCTTTCTCTTTTGTTACTAAAAAAGAACGTAAATATCTAGCAGATATGCTTAAGTCTATAGATGTGAATCTTAAGGAAAGTAGTATTCCTCATTTGGATAGTTTTCTTGTCAGCAATTTTGAGATTCTCAAAAATATTTTTATTGATAGTACTTTAACTAAATCGACTGTAAAGAAAGAAATTAAAAACTTAAATATTTTAAAAGACTTAGAGTCAGAAGATAATAAAATACTTGATTCCCTAAAAAATCAGGTTATTTGTTCAAAAGATCATGTTTTAGGTGCATCATTAAGATAAGTCCGGATTTCGCCAATTATCTTAACCATGATTTAAAAAAAATAAGGGATAATTAAGAAGGTGGGAATATAATAATTATACGTATATATGTTGTCTGACTCGTCAAACATTGGTAAAGCTATGAACGTTGCTATGAATAGCAACGTAAAGCCTGCTAATGCAAAAAAATCAAATAAAGCTGGTTCTAACGATAAAAAAAATCTTGAAAATGCAATGCAATCGGTTAAATCTCAAGGAAAAGCTAAGAAAAAAAGCTCTTCTATGAATGAGGTGGATTATGATGATGAAAATATTCAAAATGAATCGGAACTCTTTGATTTAGAAGAGGTCGATGAAGAAGTTAAAGCTGAAGAAAAAAATGAATCTGAGGCTTTAGATCATGATGTAATGGATTTACTTAATAAGAAATATCCTAATAACAAACACGTTGATGAGTTAAAGGATAAATTAAAAGAATTTTTTGATAAAGGACAGCATTTTGATGATTTGGAAGATGATATCCAATTCCAAATTAAAGTTATGTTTTCTGAAAAGGAACATGAAGATTTTGATGATGGATTTGAAGCTTAATTAATCTTTATTTTTACTTTATTTTGTGCTATATTGTATATACGGATGGGGTCTAACTTTGACCTAGTTAAGGGTGCTCTTAAAGCTGTTCCGCGACTCGCAAAGGCAGCAGGTACTGAAGCGGGCAATAACACTCTAAAAAAAGTCCTTGGAATTCTTTCTCAGCCTATATTTGATGATAGAGCATTAAAGTTAAAACAACAAATCCATCAGGAAAGTCTTGACCCATTTGATGAACCAAATGTCTCTAATGAAAATTCTGAAAATAAAGCCGAGCCTTTAAAGTTTTTAAAAGAGAACTTTGCCTTAGGAGACGCTTTAAGCATGGCTGGACTTGCTATGCTCACAGTCCAAGATAAATTTAATAAAGGCAACCATAAATTAGGATTTCTGCAATCTACATTTAAGAATATTGCTACAGCCTTGGCTTTTATAGGTAGTCCAGCAGCTGCTTTTGGTAGGTTTACCGGCGCACGTGAGGAATATGCTGTCGGTAGGGAAAATTTAGGTGCTTTGTATTTAGAAAAAGCCGAGAATGCTGGACATAATATATTTCATAGATATTCTGATAGCGAAATTACGCGGCTTGAGAAATTAGCTACTAGTCTTCAAGAAAAGCTTGTGTACCCTTCTGACTATGAATCCGATATTCTTCAAAGACATTTGAGGTTTACTGGGAAAGATAGTGCTGGTAACGAAATAGGTGCTTTATTTTGTGGTCCTCCAGGTACTGGAAAAACTATTGGTGTAGATTATATACTTGGGAATGTTTCAAAAAAAATTAAAGATCAAGGTATGAAGCCTGTAATTGCTAAGTTAGATTTGGCTAATTATTCTAGTTACCTTAAAGATCTCGAGCGTATGAAAAATGATACTAATCAAGCGATTAGTGCCTTGGTAGGTAATGACGATGTTACCGGACTTTCTTTAGATAGTGATATATCACTAATTATCCTTGAATCACTGATTAATAAATCTATTCAGATAGCCCAGAAGGTTAAAGCTAATAATAATAAACCTGGATTTATGAAACAAGCTCCTATTATTGTGATTGATGAATTTGACAAAGTTACAGATATGGATAATTTGAAAAATGTTAATCCTCATCGCTTAAAAAACCTTTTGCTTCGCTTGAATCAACTTCTAGAAGGTGAGAACATTTTATTAACTAGTAACGCAAGTAAAAGCGAATTAATAGATAGAGTAAAAACTGCTTTCAAGGATAATAAAAAAGAATATGGACACATTCTTAGTGCTTTTGAAAGTCGTCTCAGTAATATTCATGTTCATATTGGAGCGCCAGAAGAAGATACTCAAGCTAAAATTATTGCTGCTGATTTACTGCATCATCACCAAGAAAATATAAACTGGGAGAGTTTTGGTATTAAGAGTAAGACTGGAATTAAGGAGCTTGATAAAACTATACTTGCTGATGCAATTCATGAATTTATAACTAAACCTGATCAAACAGGTTTTACTGGTAGAGATATTAGCTTTGCTCTTAGTTCTGTTAAACCTAAACTAGTTAGCTTAGCTGAAAAGTATAGGATAGCATCTAAATCTCCTATATCTGATGATAAGTGGGAGAAACTAAGTCCTGAAGATAAAATTAAAGTTACAGGTGCTTCCATTACTCCCGATCTTCTTAAGGATATATTAAAAAATAAAGTCCAAACTATGCAGTCAGGAGTCTATGATAGAAACTCTCCTAAAGCTTTTAGTATTCTTGAAGGCTATCTGGACCAAGCTAAAATCCACTCTAAAGATGCTGTAGGATTTAAGAGTAATAATATTCTAGATTTGCTTGATAAGCTTTATACTAAATCTAAATCTGAATTAAAAGATATTTATAATTCTAAACAAGTAGTTAATATTGATAATGAAAATTATTCACATAGTATTATTTATGAAAAACCTAGCATTCATAAATCAAATTTAGACGGTAATATAAAAATTGAATTTATGAAATATAATCCAGAAACTAAGTCTGGTGATACTGAGTCTAAAAAAATGACTAAAGCTATGTC
>CALBDR010000353.1 GCA_937927525.1 uncultured Candidatus Melainabacteria bacterium | reverse complement strand
AATGGTGAGTGCTACTATTGGTATTGAGACCACTCGTGATATTGCTCACCAAATTATTCGTCATGCAAGTTTTAGGTTTCAAGAATTTAGTCAGAGGTATGCAGATCCTGCGGAATTTGGGTACCAGTTCGTAATTAGAGAAGCTAGAATGCAAGATGAAAAAAATAGACAAAACAGTATTCCTTGCGAAGACAAAGAAATTCAACGTGCTTGGGTAGTAAAACAACAACAAATTATACATGAAGCTAAACTTGCATATAACTGGGCAATTGAAAATGGGATTGCCAAAGAACAGGCAAGAGTAGTTCTTCCAGAAGGTAATACTAAAACTCGACTATATATGCACGGCACTCTTCGTTCTTGGGTACACTATATCGAACTTCGTTCGGGCAACGGAACTCAACGTGAACATATTGAAGTAGCAAAATCCGTAGCAACCGCAATTTACAGAATCTTTCCTATGATAGATGAATTTATACAAAAGGACTAACATGAATACAGCAAATACAAAAACAACAACAACAACTACAGTAAGAGACACTCCTACTACAGCCGTTAAAGTAGATAGCGTAAGACTAAAAGACACTAATAACCCAGCCGTATGGACTGTAATTGGTTTGAAAAACTGTCCGTGGACAAAAAAAGCGCTCAGCCTTCTGGAAGAACATAAAGAAGAATTTAAACAACTTCCTATGACTAGAGAATGGCATAGACGGTTGATAGTAGAATACAACTGCCATAAATCTCCGGCAGTTTTTAGAGGAGCCCAATATTTTGGTAGTTACGCAGATCTAGAAAATTACTATAAGTGCTGGTTTTTTACTGATAATGAACTTCTATAATAAAAAACCCCGGAACTTCCGGGGTTTTTTCTATTAGCGTTTAGGTTTGCGTTGAATAGGCTTAGAGGGGTTAGTGCCATTTACAGGATTTCTTTGCGGTGCTTCTGGGTTTACCTTAACACCTCTCATACCTCCTGTTACTCGCTCTCCATCATTGATAGAACCACGAATACCTGAAACATTACTTATAGGGTAATTCAAAGATACACATCGCATAGATGGTGTACCTCCAGATGCAGGCATTGCAGCCATAATCGGGCCTCCAGCGCCTCTACCACTTTTATCAGATTCAGGGTAGAAAACAGCTTGCTCTCCTTCTGTAGGTGTAAAATATTCTGAAGGCTTACCAGAAATTGTGTGATCTCCACTAGCCATATTGTGCATTTTTGCCATATTAATCTCTCCTATTAACGTTTTGGTTTATTATTGATAGGTACCATACCGTCAGTAGAGTGACGCATAGAAACATAGTCTAGAGATGATACCGTAGGGTGGTCTGCTTTATCTTGTGCAGAAAATCTTTCTTCAATCATAGTTTGATTGCTAGGATAAAAATTATCTGTACCGACATTGGGCATGAATATTAAATTGCGAACTTTTTTCATAAGATTGCTCCTTGTACTTAAATTATAGCATATAAAATACCTGAGTCAATTTAATTTTTTATAATTATTAGTTTCGGGATACGCTTAAATACCGGTAACTACTAAATAAACATTAGAATAGTCTATTGGATTATTATTTTGAGTATTAAAAGCTCTAACATTACACGATATATTAGATACGTTTGAGACGGTAACTGCTATACTATTATCTGTACTAATAGGAGTAACGACTACCGCAGGGGTCTCTACGTACCCTGCGTAGGCGTAGTCCACTACCACTCCGTCGACTGAGGTTACTGCAACTTCTTTTTTAACTGTTTGTTCTCGTATGTCAACTTCATATTGTAGTTCACTCAATAGTACCTCAGATGTTGCAGGCTCTAAGTTAGTGAGTTCAAGACTAATTTGAAAATATCTAAATTGCTGCTCCCCCGGAATATATTTTTTCCACCCTAACTCAGCGTTATTGAGAGCGTCAGTAAACGCATTAGCATTAGTATTACCATGTCCCGGATAGCCAGACACTCCATTAGCTGCTGCAGAGTAAAATACGTTATCAGTAGCAAATCTCATTACTAAGTTTTGAGTAATAGTACTTTCTGTACCTAAAAAGGTGATTGTTGCTTCGCTGTCGCCAAATTGCAATAAATTTACTAATTCATAGCTATTCCCTGATATAGCTAAATTAGCTGCTGAATTACTACCTGAAGGATTTCCATTAGCATAATAGTGTTCTCCTAATACAATAGCATTAGCGTTAACCGTACCTGCAATAAGAGAGAAACTATTAGCATTAGCTACATCTCCCTCGTATTGTCCTGGATTTCGTATAGCATACACATTACCTAGAGGACCACCACTAGTTAAAGTTTGATGAAAAGCGTTATAGGTAGTAGTAGCTGCTACTACATTATCAAAACCTAATACGCGGCCTATACCAGAAAAAGCTTCATCAACCAGAATAGAGTCATTTGCGTTAGCGTCAGTAACCCCCGACACAACAGTTTGGTAAGAAGTACTAAAAGTTATTCCTGGATTGCTCACAAAAACTGTAGGTGCTATTCGAACTGTGCCTTTTACTACATTACCCATGTCTCTAATCTGAGTAGTATAAATAGCGGTAGGGTTGTTTCCAGAAGTTAGTATATTGGTGTTAGAAGCATAAACAGAAAAACCTTCTGCACTACCATTTGAGTTGTCGGTATTAGAGCTGTCTGATAATACTAATCCACCATTTATTACTTCAGAAAAGCTAGGAAAGTCTAATTCTGGATGCACATTAGAAGTAGGGAATGGTTGTCCATCTCGTGTGATAAAGCTAACTCCAGGATTTGCTTCGTTGTAGCTTTTGTACACCCTAAAATTAGGAGGACGTTGTGTATTTACAACTACTGCTCTAATTTCTTCGCTCTCTAAGTCACTAGTATCTCTAACTCTTAATAAGTAAGTATACTCTCCATACCTGTAAATAGGAGCAGTAAATAAAGTACTAGGAAAAGCCACCCTATCAATAACAGAAGCTACGCCCCAAGTAGCATTAATAGATTCTGAAGAGTTTAAATCTATAGCTCCTGGAAATTGACGTATCTCTACCTCTTTAGTGTCTACGTCTAGAACGTAGCCTTCAGAAGTTAACTGAAATTCCCAAGAGTATACTAAAAGATTTTCTTGTTGGACAACAAATAAAGATGTTAACCCAGAAGGCTTAGAGGTTTTACCTATTAGTGCATGTTGTAACCTAGTAGAAAATCCTTTGTATGTGTCTAACACAGGAAATATAACAATATCTAGAGTATTAGCTCCTGGAACTCTACCTCTATTTAAATTATTTACTGTGTATCGTAACTCTGATACGCTTTCATCTTGAGGTACAATTACTGTGGTATATTCTGGAACAGAAGATTCATCTTCTGAAAGCACTCTATACTGAATTTCGTAAGCAGAGACGTCCCTATCTGCGATAATAGGAAAGGAAATAGTAGCTGTAATAGAGGCGCCACCAGTAGTGTCAATAAATATTTGCTCACTTACTGAAATAGAAGAAACCTTAGACAGTCTTAGTGGTTGTATTTGTGCTAGAGACTTAATTGCTCCACTATTTCTATTATAACGATTAATATTTGTAGCTTCTACTATATAAGTACCTGGATTTATATCAGCTATTTTACCATATTCATCAGGTCTAGCATTTATGTATCTTACTTTATTTTTCTGGTATAGATAGTAGATACTGTTATTTGCTAGCTCATATGTATAAGGATACTGATCTTGTTTAATTTCTAAAGAAAAGCTAGTAGAGGTTACGTTAGCAATACCCCCTACAAAGTCTGGGCTTATATTTACAAAAGGTATAGCAGTTACATTTGAATTAATAGCCTTGTTTAGTCGTATCTTATAAAAATTGTTGCTAGTTAGATTTGTATCATACAAGTCATCACTAATTTGATAACTAGTATTAGCTACAGAATAGGTATTGTTAGCGATAGATAAAGATAAAACATCGTCTCTTTCTAAAGCCGGTACAGTGTAATAAGTTACTACGGCTCTTAATTGCGTTGATTGTCCTGTAAGCGGGACTGTAACAGAATTAGTAGTCCAAGTAAAATTAGTAATTTGTATGTCGTCAAGGTATAGTTGTACGTCTTTTTTATTTTTTGAGAGTACAGGAAGTTCTGCAACGTAGTCTCCAAAAACAAAAGAAACATCATATGTTCTTTCTACCGACCTAAAAGATCCTGAAATAAAGGCACTATTATTAGAAAAAGAGTTTGCTAATAAAGGTTGAAATAGAGTTATATAAAAAGGAGCAGCAGGAAATAACGTACTTACAGTCTCTCCATTATAAGGTTGATTAGCTACCGTAATTGTATTAGCAGAAATATTGTAATCAGTTATTAATAGGCTAGTATTAGATAAAGGAGTAGTATATCCCGTAGACCCTAACTTACGTGTTTCTGTAGCGTATTGAGATATAGGAGCTTTTACATACGAACTAGAATACCCTAAAGCAGAGGGTATTTCTAGTAAATGCATCATAGTATTGTCGTCTATTAACAAATTTAAAAAAGGAACAGAAAATACAATGCTAGAAATATTATCGGTAAAGGTGTTACAAGTAACTGGGACAGCGCCTAAGCTACTAGTAAACCCGTTTTTTCCTCCATATACCAGAATGTCTCCAGCAGATAGAAATGAAGTATTATTAGAAGTAATAGTAAGTACAGTCATTACGCGCTCTCTTGATTAGTTACATATACTATATTAGGCACTGCACCGTAAATTACTGAAGTAGTTATTGGAACAGCATAGTTTGTAGTATCTGAAGAAGTAGACACTAATAAATTATAAGATACTATTCCTTCATTAGTTTTAGAGGGTATAGATTTTATTCCTGTAAGCGGGACTGGCGGGGTAACATAATTAAGGCTACTGCCTCTGACACTTTCAATAAACTTAGTAGAATTATCCACAACTTCTAAAATACTAGAATCATACTCAGATACTACTAAATCAGTTTTGCCTTCATTTAAGAAAGATAAAGAATCAACCCTAAACAGTTTAGAACTACTATCCTCATATAGATAGGCTGGGTTAATCTCTCCTAGAGCCCAAAGGTCACCTTTTTGAGGAGCAGTTACAGTAGAGAATTGAGTGTTCGCAAAAAAAGATCGGTTACTAACGTCAAGCCTTTGAACAATACTAACATCAATAACATCTACCCCAGAAGAAACGTTACCAGTACTTATTAAATTATAGTCTGAATTGCTGACTAAGTAGTAATCTAGATTGTTATTTTCTTGTCTAAAAATTTTTAACACTAGAGGGTTAGTGTTAGAAGTGAATAATGAGCCTGTTATAGAGGGATAAGAGTAATGTTCTAAAAATACATTGCTAGTTCCTGAATTAGAATTGCTGAATACTTGACCCCCGAAACCATAAGACATACCTGATAATTCATGAGATATAGAAACTATATCACCTATTTCTAAATCAGCAGCATCCGTAAAAGCTGTAAATTGAATTTTTCTTTTTTGTCTGCGAGCACTCTCTAAATGATATTTAGCTAGTCTAACTGCCTCACTTTTTCTAGTACACCCTACTGCTTCTATTTCAAGTCTAGTATCTTTTTCTTGCTCTGCAATGTCAGAGGAGTCTAGAATAGTAGTTTGCTTAGTGAAATGATTATATAGATCAGTA
>CALBDR010000352.1 GCA_937927525.1 uncultured Candidatus Melainabacteria bacterium | reverse complement strand
TGAAAGGACTTGTGGTTGAGCTTGAGAATATTCTGCTCAAGCATCTTCTGAAACTCTCGAGCATGAGACGTCTCGTTAAACGTTTCACCGTTACGGTGGATCTCAAACATAGTAGGTTTGATACCTCTAACCACTTTATAATGATTAGGTCCTACAGTGAACTCAACTTCTACCGTACAATCCTTACCGTTGATTGTGTTTACCAGCTGTGGCTTATTGATGTTACGGTATGGCTTACCAAACAGACCGAAGGACAGGGCGTCCAGCATAGTGGATTTTCCTGCACCGTTTCCACCTACGATAAGTGTAGTAGATACAGAATCCAGCTTGATCTCTGTAAATGAGTTGCCAGTGGATAAGAAGTTTTTCCACCGTACGGCATTAAACGTTATGCTCATAAAATCTCAATTGACTGTGCTTCTGTGTACAGATCTCTCATCTTTTGTTTCAGGTATGGCTTATCTAAGCTAGTGTCCGCTGCATCAATATAACCATCTAGAAGGGTCTCAGTGTCATCGAGAACGAGGTTAGCTGATTCGTCGTGTCCAACTATATGGTCAAAGTTCTCAGCAATCTTCAGATCGTGAAGGTTTTGATCCTGCAGCTTATCAATGAATGATTCAAACATCTTAGGATTGGTCTTGTTCACTACCACTACCTTGACAAAGTGTCCAGAAAAATCAGGTACTCTATTATAATCATATTTCGTATCATTGTACACCATTTTTTTAAACAAAGTGTGAGGGTTAGGAATAGCCCACAGCTCTCTAGTCTCTGTATCTAAAACATGAAAGTACTTCTTATCGTTGCAGTCAGACCAAAAGAACTCCATCTGAGAGCCTAGATAGTGAATGTTATCCCTGCTGCTTTTGGTGTGATAGTGACCGGACATAACCATCTCAAACCTAGAGAAAGTTTTTGAATCCATACCGTGATCAGACTTAATACCTCTCATCATCTCAAATCCTAAGATATCAAAGTGACCAGACAGCATGTTAGCAGAGCAGGTCTGAATGAACTTCATGGATTCATCTACATTTTCCTTGTTCATCCACGGCACTAGACCCATCTTTAAAGAATCATACTGCATGACTGTAGGCTTCTCAATGATACTGACTTCATTGATAAAGAAGCCTAGCAGCTCTTTGAGAGAGTTAGGAGTATTAGTGTCTTTAAAAAACGTGTCATGGTTTCCTGGAATAATATCCATATGGATACCCATACCTCGAAGAGGCTCTAGAAAATACTTACGATTGTGATGAAGGGCCTTGATATTAATCGCCTTACGATTATCGTAGTAGTCTCCTAGATGAAGGACCTGCTTGATGTTATGACTTAATAGATATGGAAAGAATGTTTTAGTATAGAATTGTGCGGCATTATCTAGAAATATATCGGAACTATTTCTTATGCCCAAATGTGTATCATTCAATATTGCAATTTTCATTTAACTCACTTAATAATGTTGGCAATCATATCTTCAAACTGTTCGACCTTTTCTGTTCGATTAGGCCAGTAGATGTAATCCTTTTCAGGGTTTTTCTTGAGGTTAGATAGGAGAGGTAGTATGGCATTGTAGAGCTTGTTTACTTTTTC
>CALBDR010000351.1 GCA_937927525.1 uncultured Candidatus Melainabacteria bacterium | reverse complement strand
TTTTTATTTCAGTAAAATTTTTAGTAGCAGTAATTAATTTATTATTCTCATCAAATATTTTTAATTGACTCATAAATCTCCTTTTAACTAAGCTGAAGCTCTAGTATATATGATTCAAGAAGAGTATTGATAGCATCTACGTGTCTTATCGTTTCAGCTTCTGTTACTCCCCATGTGTATAAACCGTGTCCAGCAAGTATATATCCGTGTGTCTGCTTACTTGAAGTAGCTTCGGTAAGTACATTTAAAGTTTTACTTGCTAGCCTTGATATATCCTGATCATTGGCAAAAATAGGAATTATTTCTGTGTGCTCATGTGTAGTAACACCAGATAGTGCTTTAAGTAATTCAAAGTCATTAAGCTTCACTTCAGTAATTCCTTTTTTTAGTAAAACCTTTGATAGGACTGCACTTGATGAAGAATGGAAGTGGGCAATAAAATTTACTTTAGGAAATATAGAATAGATCTGAGTGTGTAACAGGGTTTCAGCTGATGGTTTCTCGGAATAGTTTAAGGCTCTGCCTGAGTAATCTATTTCCATCAAGTCGCTATCCAAAAGCTTGGCTTTATCTTTACCAGACTGAGTAATTAGAATCTTCCCAGAATTTATTCTTGCAGAAAAGTTACCTGAAGTAGCTGGCACTAGATTTTTTTCTGCACAGAATTTTGCTATGGAGATTAAGCTTGTCGATATTTCTTGATTTTCAGGTAGAGTAAGCATTTAAGGATTCCCTGAAGGAAAATTATAACAAAGCTATCTGTTATTCTTCCTAATGTTAGAATTGAAATCACTTGCTTACTTTAAAGAGCTTATTAGAATACGATACTAGTCTTTTTACTGAAGGCGACTACGATATTTTAGTTGGGCTTGATGAGGTTGGTAGAGGTTCTTTAGCCGGTCCAGTAGTAGTCTCTGCTTATTCGAGTATTGCTTTTTGTGATAGTAGTTTTACTAAATCACTTAACGAGAAAAAACTTCAGTTTTTAACTAAAAGAAGATCTTTAGAATCCATAAATTCTCTTAAAGAGCTTAACGATTCTAAGAAAGTGAAAGCCTCATCGAGGCAACTTGAAGTTCATACTCTAAAAGATGATATTAAATCTTCTTATTACGCTATCGCTGAGAAATCCTCTATTTATATCGATGAGCATGGTATCGTGATTTCTATCTTTGAAGCGATGAAAGAAGCCCTAGTAAAGGTTTTAGATTTATATAATTATGAACATAAGCATAAATTAAAATCTGTTTTGGTCTTAGTTGACGGTCTCAAGGTCATTCCTAAGCTTGAAACTTTTTTAGAATTGGCTGGCTTTAATATTAAAGTTACCCAGAAGGCTATCCGTAAAGGAGATGCGCATAGCGCATCAATCGCTGCTGCAAGTAATATTGCTAAAGATTATCGTGATAAATTAATGCGAAAGTTAGTCTCTGAGAATCCTGATTTAGACATTTATTCTTGGAAAACTAATGTCGGTTATGGCTCTAAAAAACATCGAGATGCTATTGTAGAACATGGTTTAAGTGAGTACCACAGAAGAAGCTTCTGTCGCTCCTATCAATTCTAGTGCACGGTTTGCTAAAAATTCATTCTTAAGTTTTTTATTTTTTCTAATTTTCTTTTCCATGTCATCAGGGTTAGTATTTATGATTCCCCAGTTAGAGTTTATTGGTTGGAAATTTTTAGGGTCAGCATGAGAAATATAATTAGTTAAAGCACCAAGCATAGTTTCTTTAGCTAGAGGTTTAATCTCTTGTTTTTGGATTTGTCCGATTATATTTCTAGCTACGACAATTCCAGTAGCAGCTGATTCCGTATATCCTTCTACACCAGTGATTTGTCCAGCAAAGAAGATATTGGATTTGTTTTTTAAAGATAGATCAGGATTCAGGCATAGGGGGCTATTTAGATAAATATTCTGATGCATAACCCCATAGCGGACTATGTCCATATTCTCTAAACCTGGAATCATTGAGAAGACTCGCTTCTGCTCTCCCCATTTGAGATTGGTTTGAAAGCCTACTATGTTATAAAGTGAGCCGATAACATTATCCTGTCTGAGTTGAACTACAGCAAATGCTTTCTTCTCAGGGGTTCTTGGGTCTGTAAGGCCTACAGGCTTTAAAGGTCCGAATCTTAGAGTATCTTTGCCTCTAGCTGCTATGGCTTCTACAGGCATGCAACCTTCAAAGTATTTGATTTTTTCTTTCTCAAAATCCTTTAGAGGAGCTTTTTCTGCATCAATTAAAGCTTGCCAGAATTCATAATAGTCATCTTTATCGTAGAACGGACAATTTATATAATCATCGGTTTCACCTTTACCATAGCGAGACGCTTTAAAGGCTATGTCCATATTTATGCTGTCAGAAGTGAGGATTGGGCTTGCGGCATCAAAGAATTTTAAGAATTCATTATTACCTGTGAGTTTTTGTATTTCACTAGCAAGGCTAGGACTAGTTAGTGGTCCAGATGCTATGACTAAATAATTAGATGAATCATTTTTAAGGATAGTTTCTGGGATTGATTGAAACTCGTCTCTAATTACTTTGATATTTTCATATGTATTAATTTTATTAGTGATTATTTCAGCAAATTTATCACGATCTACAGCAAGCGCCTGCCCAGCTGGGACTTTAGATTCTAAAGCGGATTCGATGATAATACTATTAAAATGTTGCATCTCTTTAATGAGGACACCACGAGCTGTAGTTAAAAACTCCGAGCCTAAGCTGTTACTACAAACAAGTTCAGCAAAGTTATCGGTGTGATGCGCTGGGGTTTTGATTTTAGGGCGCATTTCATAGAGTTCGATTTCTATATCTAAATTATTTTTTTTGGCTTCTTTAGCTAGTTGAAAAGCAGTTTCAGTTCCTGCAAGTCCAGCGCCGATAACAGTTACTTTGGGCATAGAATAGGATTATAGCTTACTTAAGATCTGGGGAATTATCTTGCCAGTCCCCTCTTTTTCTTTATTTTTAATATTTCATTAATGCCCCAATGATAAATTTTTAATTTTAAAAACATCCAAATAAGTCCTAATTAATTTTAAGCTTTCTCTTCTAGTATAAAATTTAAAGTGTTCATGGATGTTTCTCGAACCCAAACTTTAAAGACACCATTAACTGTAGATTTCAGTGGGGGAGGTACTGTTCCTATAGGTGCTTCTCGAGTAAACAATTCTAAAACTCCTACTGAAAAAGATACTTTAACTCAAGCTATATATGCCGCTGCACAGAAGATGAGAATACGTCAACTAAATCTAGCTAATGTTTGATAGTATATAATAAATACAAACATGTTATAATTTAATCTTTGGTACTTTAGGAGAAGTCTTATAGTTATTTCATCAGCTACTATAAGAAATAAACTTCCTGTCGAAAAAATAGTTTCGACTGCTTTTCCTGAAAATAAACCACAGCTCAAATTAATTAGTGGGTCTAAAGATAATAGGCATGTAGGTGGTGAGTTATCTCGTCAGAGACTTATGGTTACAGGAGCCAAAGACTTTATTGCGTCGCTTCCAGATATTGTGAAAAAAGAAACTTTAGCTGTAATGAAGCAGATTGTTCATATAGATAAGTTAGATAGTACTTTTAATGAAAAAGCTAAGACGAATTTAAATAGACTTGAAGAAAGTTTCGGAAAGCTTTTAGATATAATTGAAGAATTTTCAGATACTATTCCTGATTCTAGTTCCAGTCATACTGATTTTGCTATTTTGATTAGAAATTTAGAAAATAGAATTAATCATCAATATGAGAAATTTGGTTTACTTTCAAATCAAGATTGTGAAGCAAATAATATAGTTGCTTTCCCTAATAGTTCTAGTCTTACTCAACGTCGAACTCAAGCAAAACTTGCTGTTGCCTAAGCTGCTTCACCACCTACAGCTGGGACATCCATTTCAGTACCGACTGTTTCCATTACTTGGATATTAAAGTCAGACGAAAGCTCAGCATAGCTGAGTATATGAATATGAGAGTCAAATTGCTCGACTAGCCTAAATAAAGGTAATCTGAGTGAAGGTCCACAGATCAGAACAGGTCTTCTTTCGGCTTGTTCTAAGATACGCCTAGAGGCGTTGGAAATCATAGTAACTAAGTTCTGAATCTGTTTAGGATCAAGTATCAGTACAGTACTGTCATCAACTTTTTGTAAAGCTTGTTCCAGTTTGTTTTCCCAGGATGGATGGAATGCCATAGCTGGTAATTGCCTATCAGGTGTGGCAAATTCTAAACATATCTGTCTTCCTAGTGCGACTCTGAGTTTTTCTGAAAGTGTGTCAGGATCTTTTATGGATACAGTTAAATCTTCCAGTTTCTCTAAGATGAAGTGAATGTCACGAATTGAAACTCTTTCCTTAAGAAGGTTTACAAATACTCTTCTCAAATCACCTAGTGATATTGCACCTGGAACCAAGTTGTCAACAAGCTGTTCATCTGTTTGCTTAACTTGATCAAGTACACGACGAACGTCTGATTTTTCAAGTAAGTCATCAATGTTTCTCCTAACTACTTCAGCTAAGTGAGCAGTTACAACTCTTACAGCAGGTGCTGCTGGCTTATCCCAGTCGATTTGTTCTAAATAGTCAGGGTCTACCCAGTAAGCGCCCTCTTGTAAAGCTGGCTCCCAACCTTGGATTGAGCCTGGAGGTGGTTCTGAGTAGATATTATCCCAGTCCTCACGCAAGATGAGCATCTTGTCTGGGAATATTTCTGCACTTGCCACGGTGGTATCACGGATGATAATCCTGTACTCATTTGGTGACAAACTCGGTGCGTCCATGATACGCACCGAAGGTAAAATGTAACCGAGGTTTAAGGTTAATTGGTGCCTTAAACTGGCTACTTCAGGTACTAGAGTACCATTCTTGGCAGGGTCTGCAATGTCTAATAATTCTGAACCAACCCACACAGCAAGTTTGTCAACTTCAAGTAATGAGTACATCATCTCTGGTGTTGCTCTAGGAGCACCACTTTGATCGACGTTTTCGTCAAGCTCAACACCAGTATCCATCTCTTCCTCTTCTTCAGGTGCTTGTTGTTTCTTGAACAAGAAGTAAGATCCACCAGCAAGTATCAATGACATAGGTATAAGCACTAGTTTTGGCATACCTGGTAACATCGCAAGGATGAACAGTAATGCTGAACCTATACCGAAAGCACTTGGTTTTTTCTGTAACTGTGCACCGATATCTTGACCGAAGGAATCAGCTGTAGAACCAGCACGGGTAACGATAATACCAGTTGCGATTGAAAGAATTAGAGCAGGAATTGTCGCCGAAATCGAGTCACCGATGGTTAAGATTACATATTTCTTCGCTGCTTCAGGGAAGGTGAGACCTTTCTGGGCAATACCGATCGATAAACCAGCGACGATATTAATAATAGTGATGATGATACCCGCCATAGAGTCACCTTTTACGAACTTAGAGGCACCATCCATAGATCCGAAGAAGGCAGATTCACGCTCAACTTCGCCCCTTTTGGTTTTGGCTTGTTCACTAGTGATTAAACCTGCGTTGAAATCGGCATCAATACTCATCTGTTTACCAGGCATCGCATCTAAGGTAAATCTAGCTGATACTTCGGCGACACGCTCAGCACCTTTCGTAATAACCATGAACTGAACTACGGTAATGATAATGAAAATGATAAGACCGACGACTATATTACCCCCGGCGACGAACTTACCCATCGAGATAATCAGATCTCCAGCTTCACCATTCAGAAGAATAGATCTTGTACTTGAGATGTTTAAAGATAACCTGAACATCGTCGTTAATAGCAGGAAGGTAGGCAAACTGGCGAAATCCAGAGGTTTTGAAATATAAAGAGAGATACCGATTGCGATTACCGCAAGGGTGATATTTAAAGAGATGTAAATATCTAATAAAAATGGTGGTAATGGGATAAGAATGATCAATATAATCCCGAAGATCAGGACACCGACCATTATTTCACTTATTTGAATTTTACCCATAAGTTAAGACACGATTGCCTAGGATATACCTATTATTCCCAGTTTTAGCGTGAAAATCCCATCCTTCTATTAGAGATTATTTGGATGCGATTATTGCTTATCGGTTTGAGTTCAAATAATTTCAATTTTATTGAAATTATATTAAAGAACCGAACTGGCTGCCGCCCCGAAAGCAATAATTGTGTCCAAATAATCCCACATTATAGATTTACAATATATGCTATCCTCTAATATTTGGTTAAGAACACTTGAAAATCTTACAAATTTAAGATTTTGTTCTCCTGGAGCTTGATTAATGAATAAAGATAATAGTTTGAATGTCATCAAAAACTCACAAATTTGGTTTGGATTTTCTGGAGTTTTAATATTTGCGAGCTTGATTTTTGTATTTCTTTCAATCATTAAATTTTCAAGTCCAGTAAGACCAGGTTTAGATTTTACAGGTGGTACTAAATTAGAATATAGCTTTGCTAATTCTGAATTGAAAGGGAAGGACTTGTCTTCTGAGACTATCCAGAAATTATTGGTTAATTATGGACTTAAAAATTCCAAAGTTCAGGTTGCTCCTGGAAATGAAAGAACTCAGTTAATTATCAGAACCAAAGCAATTTCAGATGATCCTGTTTTAGGGAAATTCAATACTGAACTGACAGAGGATTACGCTGTCTATAAAGTTGAATCTATTGATACAGTTAGTCCTGTAATTGGTCCAGAATTGTTCACAAGCGGTTTAACAGCATTAATCGTAACCATTATAGGAATTATCGTTTATATCTCAACCAGGTTCCAGAGAGACTATGCATTTGCAGCTATTACAGCTCTTTTCCATGATGTGTTTATTGTTTTGGGATTATTTGCATTTTTAGGTCTTTTCTTTGATTTAGAAGTTAATAGTTTATTTATCACAGCATTATTAACGATCTTTGGTTTTTCTGTTCACGATACGATTGTTGTCTTTGACAGAATTAGAGAAAACCAACGTTTACAAAGTAAAACATTTACATTTAATGATGTGGCTGAAACTAGTATTAATCAAGTTTTCCAGAGAAGTTTAAATACTTCCATCACTACGCTTACGGTTTTAGGTTTCTTATTTTTCTTTGGTGGCTTAAGCACTAAATTATTTGTTGGTGCGATGTTTGTCGGTATGTTAGTCGGGACTTATAGCAGTATTTTCGTCGCTAGCCCGGTGTTAGTACTATTTAGAACTTTTAAGAAAAATTAATGTAAAGCCTACGCATTACTTTACATGGCAGCAATCTTTTCTTCTTGTCTTCTTATTTTGAAGTCAATTTTTTTTTTTTTGGATACCTTGTATCTCTAAAGAAACTAGGAGATATTAACAATGAGTTTAATAAATGCTTTGGAAAATACATACCAAGCCCTTAGAGAGCGAGCTGGAGCACCAAGTGGAGCTAATGTCTCAACTAAAAATCCTGAAGAATCTCAGTTACAAAAATTACCTATGATTAATAACCTTACAAACCCTCCCAAAAAATCCGAGGATGTATTCACTTCAAATCAATTAGTTCCACCTACTAGAACAAGGACTGATCAGAGAAATTTTTAACGTCGTGAAGTAAAATAGAATGATGCTTCTAAAATACATGGTAAAATAGAAGCATGCTTGTCAAAAAGCGACTACTCGAATTGCCTAAAAAAGCCCACTTTTTCTTACTGGGTCCGCGTCAAGTAGGAAAAAGTACTTTGATTAAACAGACTTTTCTAGACGAGGAAACTTTCTATATAAACTTACTAATTAATCGAGAATTTCGAAAATATTCAGCAGATCCGTCTCTTCTAAGTTCAGAGATAGCAGCTTTAAGTGAGGATATAAAATTTATTGTTATCGATGAAATTCAAAAAATTCCTGACTTACTAGATGAAGTACACGATTTAATAGAAAATTCTAAGCAAGAAAGATATTTTTGTTTGAGTGGCTCTAGTGCAAGAAAATTAAAAAGGGGGCAGGCTAATATGCTAGGTGGGAGAGCTTGGACAAGAGAGCTTTTTCCATTTACATTTCTTGAACTAGAGGAGGATTTTAAGCTTGAAAAAGCTCTGAGGTTAGGTACTCTTCCAGCTCCTTATTTAGCTAATAACGAAGAGACAGCTTGTGAACTATTGGATTCTTATGTAGATACTTATCTCACAGAAGAGATTAAAGCTGAGGCAATTGTCAGAAATATAGGTGCTTTCTCCAGGTTTTTAAAGTTAGCTGCAGTGGAATCTTCAAATTTATTAAATTATTCAAATATAGCTAGGGAAGCAGAAACTAGTTATAAAACAATAAAAGAATATTTTCAGATTTTAAGAGATACTTTAATAGGTTTTTTTCTAGAGCCGTACCATAAGTCTGACAGAAAGCGTTTAGTTAAACACCCTAAATTTTATTTATTTGATAATGGGGTGCGAAATGCTTTACTGAATAGGCATTTAAGTCCAATCGAAGAAAAAACTTATGAATATGGTGTTTTATTTGAAAGTTTTATTATTAATGAAATCCATAGGTTAAATAAATATTTTAAAACTAGATTTGAGCTTAGCTTTTATAGAACCAATAATGGTGCAGAAGTTGATCTGATTATAGAGACTATAGATTCAAAAGTTTTAGCTGTTGAAATAAAATCTAGTAGTAATCCTTCTAAATCAGCTATGGCAGGTTTATATTCTTTCAAAGAACTTGTTCCTGAAGCAGAACTTATTTGTGTTTCAACTGTAAATCAAAAAAGACTATATGATGAAATTACTGTTTACCCATGGCAAGAATTTTTAGAGTATTTATTTTAGAAAACAAAACCCCGAGAAGAAATTCTCGGGGTTAAAGATTCCTCATTGCATGAGCAAAATAACTACTTTTTCACGGCGCCATGATATCCGTTTTGCGGTTGATTGCCGTGAGAAATACGTATTTATCTTTCAGATGCTACGATATCTCTTTCAAGTGACATAGAAGTAGCTACTGACGTAGAATCAGTAAGACTTCCATTACTCTTGAACTGTCGAGCCCATTGCTCTAGTACCTCAGCCTGGCTGATATTTTTCTCCTGAGCAATACCTTTGATGATTGATAAAGCTTCAGGGCTTAGGCGAAAAGATACCATAGTTTTAGCCTCACCATATCTTGGTTTAGGGCCTGTCTTTTTCTTTGTTATTGTTTCAGTCATTCGTCTGTCTTCCCCTCTTATTAAGTTTCAACTATTCTGTTGATATATTTACACATTATTTTTTAAGAATTGGTTAAGGTTTTAAAGGTAATTGTGTATCACTTAATTGAAAATAATAATACAGCTGCAAGATAATGTAAAGGTTTTTTTGTGAAAATTTTATATTTTGCTTATATTTCGTATTAAATTAATAACTTTTTTAACTTCTTCTTCCAAGGTTTTTAGGTCTGAATTATTATAGATAACATAGTCCGAGAGCGCTTTTTTCTCACTTTGAGGCATTTGGGAATTGAGTCTATTACGTATTTCTTCGATACTCATCTCTGGATTCCTTTTTTTTATTCTGGAGAATTGTAAATCCTCATCTATGGCAATAAAAATTATTTTTTTAAATCTTTTTTGAAGATTTGCTTCAAAAAGTAGGGGAACATCATTGACTAATATCTCGTATTCTTCATTTTTTTCCACCCAGTTTTTTAAAAATTTTTCGACTTTTGGGTGGACTTTTGATTCTAGTAATTTTCGTTTGGCAATTTTTTCAGGTTCTTTTCCAAAAATTTGCTTTGCAATTTCTTTTTTTTCTAAACTGCCGAATTCTTCAATTAAAAAATTTTTTAATTCTTGATCTTCTTTATAAAGTTTATGAACAATTTCATCACTGTTGATAACCGGGATACCTTCTTTTTGTAAGATGTTGGCAACGGTTGACTTTCCAGATCCTATATTTCCAGTTAATCCTACGAAGATGGGCATTCGTCTAAGTTTAAATTAAGTTCATCAGCAGAAACAACTTCAATAATATTTTCTTGTTTTTGATGTTTATCCTGCCACCAATCACTAAAAGCTTCTATTACTTCA
The DNA here is from genome assembly GCA_937927525.1 of uncultured Candidatus Melainabacteria bacterium. GTDB lineage: Bacteria > Cyanobacteriota > Vampirovibrionia > LMEP-6097 > LMEP-6097 > DT-14. The sequence continues at coordinate 7,804 of CALBDR010000351.1, read as the reverse complement.
TGGTCAAATTGTGCACCAGAACATCTTTGAAGCTCCTTCAGGGCTTCTTCTGCTGTCCTTGCTGGAGTATATACTCTATTAGTAGTCATTGCGTCGTAGGAGTCGACGACGCAGGTTATTTTAGCTATTAGAGGTATTTCCTCACCTTTAAGTCCGTGAGGGTAGCCTTTACCGTCAATTCTTTCATGGTGAAAAAGTACAGGCTCAAGACAATGCTTTAAAGAGTCACATTGGCTAATGATGTCTGCACCTAGAACTACATGGGTTTTCATAATTCTGAATTCCTCAAATGTTAAAGATGCAGGTTTTAATAAAATTGAATCTCGAATACCAATTTTTCCAATATCATGTAACAAAGCACCACCTTCAAGGCTGAATTGTTTTTCTTCTTCTAAATCAAAAAGTTTCCCAAGCTCTTTTGCCATTTTATAGACACGGAAGCTGTGACCACTAGTGTAAGGATCTTTTAATTCTAAAGCATGAATTAAAGCCTTTGCGACCTCATAATATTTTATATTAGAATTAGGCTTTGAGTTTTGCTCCATTAGCTATTACAATATGGTTTATCGACTAAAATATTTAGACCTAAAGCCCCATGCTTAATAATAATATCTTTTAAAACTTAAAAAAACATTAATTTGTAATTTTCTTGAGTAATGGGTATATAGGGATTGTAGGGATTTGAAGATAATTATGTCATCGCGGAAAAAGATACTTCTAATATTCATAGCCTTAAATTTATTAATTTTTTCATATAGTAACGTTAAAGCCTATAAATATCAATTTAATGAAGCGGATAAAAAATCTGAAATATCGCGTTTAATCAATCAAGGAATCAAATATCACAGTACTAGAAATTATGATTTGGCGATCAAATCCTTTACTGAAGCTTATGTTTTGGATAAATCACATCCAGATGTTTTAAGTAATCTAAGCATTGTTCATAATAATTACGGCCGCTATCTTTCTGATAGAACGGATGCTACTGGCGCTCTGAGAGAATTTAGATTGGCACTTTTCTATGATGAGACTAATGAGATTGCTAGAAAGAATTTAGAAACTCAACTTAAGCAAAAAAAGGTTGATCCGAAAGATGTTAATCAAAGAGTTGAGGAGGCTAGGGATGAAAGAACTAGAAGTAACTTTATGGCTGCAATTGCAGAATTACAAGAAGCGAATAAAATAAAACCTACTGCTAAAGCTTATGTAACTATCGCGAAAATTTATCATGTATTAGCTTTGAGGTCACTTGATAATAAAGTTGCCTATATGGCAAGAGCACTTAAAAATTTAGATATTGCTCAGGAAATTGATCCTATAAATCCTGAACCTTTAGTTGCCAAGGGTGACATCTACATAGCTAAAGGAAAAATTAGTAGAGGCATAGATTTTTATAAACAAGCTGTAGAAATGGATCCGACTAATGGTGAATCTCAACAAGCCTTAATTAATGGCTGTCTTGCAGCAATTAGAGTTGCTCCAGGGGTTGCTAATAATTATGTAGGTTTGGCAACGGCTTATCAATTAAACGGAAATATGGATCAAGCTGAGAAGAATTTTAGAAGGGCGATGCAGTTAGATCCTAATAATCTGCTAGCGAGTGAGGGTATTAATGCCATTGAAAATGATCGTGTGAAAATGCAGTTAGATTTATTTTTAAATCGTGCAATTTCACTTCAGAAAGATGAAAGGTTTGATGAAAGTATCGATAACTATATTAAGGCTGTAAGATTATCTCCACGAAATCCTGATATTCACTATAATATCGGCACATGTTTTCAAGCTAAGAAGGATTGGTTCCAGGCAGAGAAAGCATATAGAAAAGCACTTGATTTAAATCCAGATCATGAAGAAGCAGGCTTAGCTCTGAAGAAACTGACTGATGATAGACGTGAAACTCAAATTGCTGAAGCATTTGATAAGGCTGTAGAATTGCACAAAAATAAGCAATACAACGAAGCTATTCAAATATATTTGAAAGTTTCTCAGGATAAGCCAAATGACGATACACTTTTTTATAACATTGGTACAGCATATCAAGCCATTGGGAATTTTGATGAAGCTAAAAAGTATTACGAGAGAGCTGCCGCCATTAAATCAGATGATGAAATTTACGCTCAAGCAATAAGTACTGTTAATTTAAAGCATGCAGATGATCTTTTGGCACAAGGTATTAATGCTCAAACCGAAGGTAAGCAAGATATTGCGGCTAAGAAATATCAAGAACTACTTGAAATTACTCCAGACAATTCTGATGCTTGGTATAACTTAGGAATTGCTTATCAATCATTAGCAAAGCCTGACGAAGCTCTCAGGGCGTATCAGAAAGCTTTTGAGATAGCTCCTAGTCAGCAAAGTGACGCAATATTTTTTGCTGCTCTTATACTTGAAGATAAGAAAAATTTAACAGAAGCTATGAAGCTTTATGAAAAATATTTAGAGGTTGCTCCAGAGGGTGATTACTATATAGATGTGCGAGATAGGCTTGAATATATCAAATCCCAGTCATAACTACTGCACTACAGGTTTTTATATAGTTAATAATTTAAGGTGAGTACTCAACATATTTCTTGCGAGCCTAGGGACCCAAGCTTGCTTGGGGCGTAGCAAGAGGTGTGTTAAGTGCTCACCTTTAAATTATTCTTAATGTTCAAATCTATAAAACACGCTCTTTAACTGGATTTTAATCGGTAAAAAGATTTAAAAATAAGTGAATGACTTTTGAAAAATCGGGCATATATAGATTAAATGTTCTACTCCGAACCTATCATTGAGAACTTCATTTCAGGGATAAGTCAAGAAGACTTTCTTAGAATAGAAGCTATTGATGATGATGAAGAGGCTTACACACTTATATCATCTCTTTATGAAAGAGACTTTGGTGTCGGTCCTAGTGGTGTAGGTGAATACTTGATTAGAAGTAAGTTCCAAATCGGAACTGTAGAACAGAATAGAGCTTATATCCCTGATAGTTTAATTTAAGTTTGTTTTTAAATCACTGTTGATCTGCTTGTCTCAAGATCACTTAGCTGTGATTCTAAACCAGCTATAGTGTTGCTCGTGATAATATGCTCTCTTGGATTAGTTTCTTGGTCTATTTGAGCTAGTTTTTCATTCAGACTCGAAATCTCAACCTCTAGTAAGCTAATCTCAGAGCTTAAAAGGTGATATTCTTCAATTTGATCCAAACTCAAATTGGCTGCTAGATTATCAGTATTAAATAGCTCAGCAACCTCGGCTTCTCTTTCATCTGTCAGCCAGTTATTGTTAAAGTTATCATTTTTAGCAACAACATATTCTGCAAATTTATCCTGACCAGCATTGCTAATTTTGCTTTGGACTCCTAATATGTCTTCAGTCATATAGTTGTCATTAAAAGTTTCAGCGTTAATGTTAGTTTCTGTACTAATTAATTCAATCAGTACATTAAAAGCAAATTCTGGATTGCTATCTTCAGACTGAGGACCCATGCCGTACATTTGTTCCATCTGTTCAGCTGCTATAGAAGCTGCCTCAATACCACCTTCTTCGTAGTACATTATGAGATCAGCTCTTAAGCCAGCATTAGGGTCCATATTCTCAGGTATGGTAATTACAGGTATATTGTTAACTTGTTTGAATAAATCTAAAAATTCAGGGTCTTTAAATCTAGCTAAGTTACTAGTTTCTAATTCTTCAGTAATTGAATCTTCATTTACAGCATCTGCTCTAACATAGTCAATCATTGCTAATTCACTTAGTTCACTTAAGCTATCATCTTGTAGAATGTTTACAAGTGTTTCAGCATGATTAGTTTGACTATTTTCTAGCATATTTAGCATTGTTAAATTTAATTCTTCCATTGAGTTTGCTAGACCTGTCCAACCTGCTATTGGGCTATTTAAGCTGAAAGTGTCACCAAAGGTATCAGAATATTCCTTGAAAATACTCTGTTTTTCTTCACCTAGGTTTTGATATCTGTCTATTAAAGCTGCATCACCACTTAAAGGTGTTTGGGATTCAGGTACTGGAATGGGTTAGTTAATTTCTTCATTAGTATATTGAACATCTTCGACATTACCATCTACGGTAATTCTTGCTCCAGTTAGATTGTTTGTAAAAATGGAAATACCAGTTCTATCATTACGGGCGACAGTATAATCTTCTTCCCGTCCTTCTAGGGTAACTTTATCGTTTCCAGCTCCTCCTTTAATTAATACTTCACCTCTAACATTAGCATTGACAAAGATTTCATCGTCACCTTTTCCTCCTCGAACTCTGGTGCCATTACCTACATTTACTGATATGTAGTCGTCTCCAGAGCCAGCTCTGATGTCACTGCTTTCACCATAGTCTTCGATTTGGTCCTGCCCCGAACCAGCTCTTATATTATTTTCCTCACCATATATTCTGACAAAATCATCTCCTCGTCCAGCTCTGATACTATTTTCATCACCTTCTACTGAGATAAAGTCATCGCCATTTTGGACTCTGATAATATTTTTATCACCAGTGATATTGATATCATCATCATTGCTTGTCCCTGTTATTCTTTCATTATCTATGTTGTTAATGATGGCTAAATCATTGTTTTCTTCTGTTTCCACAGGTGTATCATCTACTTGAGTTTCTGCAGGTGTATCATCTATTTGAGCTTCATTTGAATCGTGACTTTTTAGCTCAGTGTAGAAATTTAAAGTCTCTTGTTCATTATTTATTATATTGTTGGCAATACCCATCTCTACTCTAATATCAGCAGCGGAAGCTCTAGCTAAATCAGTGTCTAGTTGAAGGAATTGGTTAAGTTGATTTTCTAAATTCCCATTAATATTATTATTGAGATCTAAATTTCTCTGAGACTGTGCCTCTTGACTACTAGTGTCAATATCGAGATTGAAGTTCTCAGCAATTCCTAGTAGGATCCCTTCTGTAAACTTTTTTTCAACATTAATTTCAATAGCGGAAGCTCTAGCTAAATCAGTGTTTAAGCTTAGGAACCCATTTAATTGATTATTTAAATCACCGTGGATATCTAAGTTTTGGTTGAAGTATTCTTGAGCTTCTTGGTCATTGGAAATCTGAATTGTATCTATTCCAGAGGCTCCTGGAATCTCTAAGGTTAATACTCCATTCTCATCTTTTGGTGGCAGTCCTGAAATGCTATTCCAGAATTCAGTTTGCTCATCCCAAAATCCAATTAACTCATCTGTTATTTCTAATTGAATTCTAATATCAGCAGCGGAAGCTCTAGCAAGGTCACTATCTAAAGCAATAAATTCGGTTATCTGATTTTCGAGATCAATTCTCAATGAATTATTTAAGTCAGTGAAATACACTCCTTTTGCTCCTTCAATATGAGTATCTAGACTACTCATATTGTGGTCTTCATGAAGTACTTCAAGGTGTGATTGTGAAATTAATAGTTCTGCTTGTACATCTGCTCTTGAAGCATTAGCTAGGTCAGTGTTTGAGATAATGAATTCAGAAGTTTGATTTTGAAGATCTACTATCATCCCAAAATTACTATCGTATTCTTGTGATAACTGAACTTGGCTTAAGCCTGCAATATTATCTCTGTAATTTGCCTTGTTTAAATTAATTAGAAAATCATTTTCATTATCTACAAAATTATTTATTTCAGGTATGGCTTCCTGAGCTGTTCCTAGCTGAACTATAAGGTCTGCAGCAGATGCTCTTGCCAAATCTGTATCTAGTGCCAAAAATTCCGATAGTTGATTTTCTAAGTTTGGAATTAAGCTTGAATTAGATGCTTCAATCAAAAGGTTATTACTAAGTGAACCTTTAATTAAATCTTCAGCTGTACCGTCTTGGTTAATGTTAAAGTTTTCAGCCATATTTTGCATATTGGTTTTATGAGTCTGTCTTTGATCGTTTAGTTCATTAATTCTGGCTCTGTCATTACTACCACTGAGAATCAATTCCATGTACTCATTATTAATATTGGAGTATGAGTTTATACTATTTGTGAAAATCTCTAAAGCTTCACTATCACCTGAGACTAGGTTGATATCATAGATGCCATTTTCATCTACTACTCCAGGAGTATTTGTTACAGCATTGGTTTCATTGTTAGTGCCAATGTTTGCGGTTTCACCTAATTCACTCCAGAAGCTTTCTACTAATTGAGTTTGCTCTATAAGACTATCTGTTATTCCCATTTGAACTCTAATGTCTACTGCAGAGGCTCTTGCAAGATCAGTATCTAGTTCTAGGAAATTTTCTAATTGACTAGTTAAATCACCTTTTAGTTCCTGGTTTAGTTCTGTGAAGTATTGAGTTCTGGCAACATCTATAGTGGGGTCATAATCTATATTAAAATTTTCAGCAAGTGCTGTTAAAACAGTTTCACTATATTCACCCATAAGCATAAGAGTTGCTGGATCTTGATTTAACATATCAGTATCTAAAGCAATATATTGAGCTTTCGTATTATTAGTATCTCTGAGTGTGTTTAATGTATCATCAAATAATATTTGAGCTTCTTCATCATTTGAGATTTTAATGGTCCCATCTATAGTATTTAGGTCTGGGATAAGAACTGAACCATCTTCTAATTTTTGAACCTCGAAAATATTTTCTAAATCAGGTGAACCACTAATACCTTCCCAGAATTCATTTCTTTCTGTGTAGAAGTCGGTAATAGAATCAGTAAGTGCCATTTGTACTCTTAGGTCCGCTTGTGAAGCTCGAGCAAGGTCACTATCAAGATTATTAAATTGGTCAAATTGATTTTGTAAATCTTCAGCTAAAGCACCATTTAGTACAACAAAATATTCGTTTTTAGTAATATCTATTCCTCCCTGAAGATCTTTAAAACCATATTATTCAGAAAGCCCGCTTACATTAGCATCGCTTAGCATTAAATCAGCTTTAGCTAGATAATGTTCTTCATTAGTATTAGGGTTCCCTATGCTATTAACTAAAGTGTCAGCAACTGTATTCTCCAGATCTCTGATATAGTTTAGTTCTAAATCAAATTTGAAGGCTGCGTGAAGTGGAGTGTCTTCAAAATCTTGTTGCGTTTCTCTTTTATTTAAACCTGTTAAAAAATTAACCTCTTCATCATGAAAATTTATTAAATCACCTGCAATCTCCGATTGAACATTTAAATCTGAGATTGAAGCTCTTGCAAGATCTGTGTCTAGTTGATTGAATTGCTCTATTTGCATTCCAATGTTATTTTTGAGACCTTCGTTTAGATCTTTATTATAGAGTTGGAATGCAAGTGGCTCAGAGAGATTTAACTCTAAGTCAAAATTATCTACAAGGTTAACAAGATTTTGTTTTTGGACATTAAGATTTTCGTTACTACTAACATCTTGTCCCATTGCTATTGACTCAGAGTGGGTTCGACTGGCATCTCTATAGCTAGCTAAACTCTGATTGAAAAGCTCTTGTGCTTCATCTTCTGTAAGATTTGATACATCGATTAAACCTGGATGATTATCAGGGGCATCTATATTAAAGACATTGTCACTTTGAGTGATATGCCTTAACATATTCATGTCAAGTTCATCTACATAACCATTCCCACTGAGATCGACACTATTCAAAATTTCTGGATTATTAGTGTCATTAATAACTCTGATTCCTATTCGAATTCCTTCACTAACTTGATCCATCTCTTCATTAGAGACGACTCCGTCACCGTTAGTATCTAGAACTTGTTTTTCATCATCAGTGAATCCTTCATCCAGACCGTCTCTGACATTATTAATTTTGTCCCGAAACTCTACTAAGGAATCTACTAAATCTGATCTTTGATTGTTATTAGAATCACTTTGATGTAATTTTTCTAATTGAG
>CALBDR010000350.1 GCA_937927525.1 uncultured Candidatus Melainabacteria bacterium | reverse complement strand
CTCAAAGTTTACTTTTACTACCTCTACACTGAAATTTGAGTTTTGCAGGACATCCATAAATAATTTTGTTAGCAATATTGAATTCCAAGCATCAATTGCAGCAAACCAAACAAGCCATAAGATTAAAACGTCCATTCGAATTAATGAATCAAAAACATTTAAAGCCCAAGCTAACATATCTCCAGCTGCTGCATTGGACATGTTACCATGACAACCATTTAATATTTCTTTAATATTTTGATGGGTGCTTATTGTTATCTTAACCTAAAAAATGTCAATAAAGACAATAAGAAGACTCAGATTATACCTTCAGGGGGGAGAAAACCATGAATGCTGAATTTAGCGGAATTTTAGGTGGTCAAGTAAATCTACAGTCACAGTTAGAAAGACTTAGAAGTCCAGCTTCTACTAGAAAAATTAATAAAATGATCGACTCTAACACCTCCATTGTTAAAGGTGCTGATAGTCCGATTAAGGTAAAAACAGATTATCAACAAGTTATGAAAGTAAGACAAAGTGATGTCGAACTAAAAAGGCTTAATAATAATATTAACTCACTTGCTGATTCTTTAAATGAAGTAGCTGGAGTCTCAAATAGCTTCACTCAGGCAAGAGAAGATCTTTTAGCCATCAAGAATATCGTCAAAAGTGCTCACGATGGTACATTAGGTACTACCGAACAGCAAGAAGCTAAACAAGCAGAGTTAAATGCATTAATCACAGACCTAGACGATGTTGCAAAAAATACAACGATAAATGGTAAAAAAGTATTTGATGGGAACTTCAATGTAACTATACCTACTGGTGATGACGAAGGAGTTTCACTAGACTTAACTTATAACCCTGATGTGGTTTATAATTTAACAGCTGTAAAGAAGATTCAACATACTCTTAATAATACTGAAGGTAATTTTGATAGATTTGGTGAAGAAATTGCAATCTCTGACCAATATCTTGTAGTAGGCGCAGAAGATACAGATAGATTTAGTAATGATGATGTATCTGAAGAAACATCTAATAAAGATGGTGCTATTCATATCTATGATAAAAAAACAGGTGTTGAAACTCGACTGACTTTACAGGGACTTGGTGTAACTGATTGGGAGAATATGCAATTTGGAAGTTCAGTAGCGATTGATGGAAATTTAATGGTTGTTGGTGCATCTAGAATAGATGGTGTTAATAATGATAGAAATGGTAGAGCTTTTCTTTTTGACCTGACATCTAAAACCCTCATTAATGAACTTAAAAATAATAATATATCAGGTGAAGCTCATTTTGGTAAAGATGTTGCTATTAAAGATGGTAAAGCATACGTAAGTACCTTTAATGGAAATGGTTCTACCATCTCTATTTTTGATGCAAACAATGGTGATTTAATAGATGAAATTGAATCACCAGCTGATTCAATTTCCTTCGGTTACGAAATGGAAATGACCGACAATAAATTAATCGTCTCAGGTTATATAGACAATGGTTCTGTAAAAGGTACAGAAGTAGGTGCCTTATATGTTTATGATAAGAATGATCTAAATGCTGCTCCTAAGGTTCTAAGGTCACAATTAGAGGCTCAAGGTTATCAATTCGGTAATACCGTAGCTGCTTATGTTGATGTAATAGCCGTAGGTGAACATAAAGCAGGCCAAGGTGCTAATATTACATCCTCTGGTGCTGTACATCTTTTCGATGATAGTGGTAAATTCATACGAAGCTTAACACCAACATCAACAACTCTTGATAGTGGTGATGAATTCGGAAGTGAAATAGCAATTAATGATAATTTTATTGCTATAACAGCTGCTGGTGATGACGATACAGGACAAGACACTGGAGCTGTTTATATCTTTGATAAAGTTACTGGTATAGAGTTAGCGAAAATCACAAATAATCAAACAAAAGGTTTTGCTGAATCAATAGAACTTGATGGAGACCAGGTTTACATAGGGGCAATAAAAGATTCAGAAGGTAAAACGGAATCTGGTGCAGTATTCCAATACGACCTCAGCGGCTTAAAAGTACCTGAAGCTCCTACTGAAGCTCCTACTGAAACAACAGCCCAACCAACAATTAATATCTCAACTGAAGATTTAGCTGCTACCGATTTAACTAGTATCAGTAATGGTAATACCGAAGAAGCTGAAGCTATACTGGCTCAAGTAGACGGATTATTAGATGGACTTGACGCTTTCGAAGGTACTGTAAGCACAGCTTCAAACAAGCTTGAAAGCAAAATTACAACTCTCAGCTCACAAAAAGAAATCCTTAGAGAGCAAAATGCTATAGCTAATCAAGAATTAGCAGAGGCTGAAGCAGCAGCGAAAAAAGTTAAATTTAAAGCAAACCCTAATAGTTCAAGCAATAAAAAAAGTAGTGAGGATTTATCAAATTCCTTAACTACTATCGATGAAGCTTATAAATATATTGATGCGAACATGTCAGAAGCATCTGCAACTAAATTAAAAACTTATTTAAATACATTTATTTTTAGTGAACCAGAAACAGCTTTTGAAACACATAGTGGAGTATCACCAAGTCTAACAAGTGATTTACTTGCAGGTATTGGCTAAAAACTAGTAATATCGATTATTTCTTAGCCATTTCCTAACATGAAAAGTGTATATATCTCTTATGAGACTTACAGTCCCATCAATTTTTTTTATATTAATATTGATTTTGACATCAATCAATCCTTCATATGCTTTTAGACAGAAACTTGCAAGTGTTAAGTTTATTGATTTACCTAATTCTACTGAGAAAAATGACTCCATAGAGTCTATAGAATTAAAAGACAGGAATAAAATTAAAGAAAAAAATACTAAAAGTAAGAGAAAAAGGCTAAAAAGACAGAAAGTTAAAATTGCTTCAGAACAAAAGCTTGGTCCAGTAACTTTAGATCTAAAAGTTAATCCTTTAAACCGAAGAAGAAATCAAGCAAGTTTCAATTTAGATTTAATAGAATCTTATGAAATTGCAACTCATCAAAAGAAAATGGTTTATAACTTCATTAGCTGGAATGACATTAAAAAGTTAAGTTCCTACATATCTAAAGATTCGGTGAGTTCTTTAATAGCAACGGTTAAAGATGAATTCAAAGAAGTAGAATAAGCATTTATTTTTAATTTTGACCGTGGAAGAGAGTGATCTACAAAATCATCAATGTTTTCTAATCTAAATAATTCAAAGAGTGCTTTAGCAGGATTAACTAAGTGAGTGTTTAACTTTTTCTTTATGTCATTTTCTAGTAACGCATAATGTGTACAACCTAAAATAATTTTAGAATGACTATCAAGCTCATAGTCTTTTAAGTATTCATCTAGTATTAGACTTACGGCTAAATCATTTTTCTGCTCTTCAATTAAAGGCACCAGCTTAGGACAAGCTATTGGTATAATATTTTGCTTCCAATTAAGGAATTTTTTTGATTTGATATTCGCTTCTGTAGCTAGATAAATATATTTTTCAGCCTCATCTGAATTGAAAAAGTTTTGCATCGCAGCAAAGAGATTTAAACTTTTAAAATTGTAAATACTTAAATCTAAATCTTCAAAAAGATTTGAGCTAGTATTGCAGGCAGAAATAAAAAAATTAGCCCCTTTATTATCAGCAAAGTGTGCAAAATCATAAACATATGACTTTAAATCTTTTTCTAATCTAGATCCATAAGGAGCACGTAATGTATCAGCAATATAAAAACACTCAAGATTGAGTCCAGCAGAAAACTCCTTCATAAGGTTTTCTAAGAAGACCTTGAGAACTGATAAACCACCAAGCCCAGAGTCATAAAAAGCTAACTTCATATTATTTATTTAAATACTTAATTATTCCAGAAGCTACAGCTTTAGCTAGTTTATCCTGATAAGAATCGGATACTAATTTTTTACGTTCATCCTTATTAGTCATAAAGCCCAATTCAAGTAAAACTGAAGGTGCTCTAGTATATTTACAAACCCAGAAAGCAGCCTTTCTAATATTTCGATTCGGCATCCCCACTATATCTAAAAGTTCTTTATGCATTACTTTAGCTACTTGGTAACCATTTTGGGAATAGTAATAGGTCTGAAGACCATCCATATCAGGATTAGTAGCAAGAGCATTAACGTGAACTGACACAAAGAGATTAGGAGTTATACTCTTCGAAATTTCGACCCTTTCTGCTAAAGAAATAAAGCGATCCTCAGATCTAGTCATATAAACTTTTACACCTTTAGCTTCAAGAATTGCTTTTACTTTTCTGGTAATTGATAAAGTCACATCTTTTTCATCATGACCACCATAACTAGCACCTGGGTCATAACCACCATGACCAGCATCTAAAACGACTTTCTTTTCAATCTTACTGTGAGCAGGAAGTCCTGATAAATCCAAATCCGAATTCTCTTCATCACCTGCTATAGCATCTTCTCGTTCTAGCTTAGCTGAAGCTTCACCTTCAGCACTCGCTTTAGCAGCATCTTCTGGAGAAATAACGACAGTTAGACTCTTGTTATTAGATGACTTAATAATATTCGCTTTCAATCCGTCTTCTTTTAAATCAAAAACTATTCGAGTAACAGGTTTTCCTAATGTTGCTAAACCAAATCTAACATTAGAAACAAATTGAGTTTCTCTAAACTGATTAGCTCTTAAAGATTCTTCAAAGGCAACATCAACTAAATCAACGACAAATCTCTCAGGTTTTTTTAAATATAAAAACTTATAATCTATATCTTTAGATGACTCAACTATAAAAACAGTTCCATTTTCATTTCTATCGATAAGGTTCATATTTAATAACTTATCTTTTAAGATAGGAACTATTTTCACATCATCAGAGTCAGGTCCAACTATACATAATTCCCTTTCGTTAGAACTAAGTTTGATTTCTCTTTGATCATAATCTTTTCCACCAGCCAAAACTATCCTTACCGTAGATTTATTAAACTGACTTACTTTTATTGATTCATAGCCAGTACTCAAATTAACTTTAAGTGATGAACTTCTTAAATAAGCTCCTATTAAATCTACAACTAATCTTTCAGGATTCTCAAGTATAAGAGATCGAACATTAATCGGATGATCAGCTTCGATATAAAGGTTACCGTTTTTAAATTTAACGTCTACAACCTTAGTTAAGTTAACTGAAAGATTAAAGTAAATAGTTTGTCCAATATTATCTATTTTAATTTTATGCAGTAAAGCTCTATCGTCAGACTGAATTACGATACGAACTATATTTTCTTCAAATTGAGCAACTTTAACTTTATTAATAGGACCGTCATCTAGATCATAACTCTTATTCTTACCTTTAAGCTCAGCGTTATAAATATCAAAAACCAAACGATCTGGTTCGCTATATAACTTTTTAGCAAATTTAATAGTAGAAAAAGAGTCATGAGGAATTTTTAAGATACCGTGCTTTAAAGAGACATCTTTAATATGAATGATCTTATCGGCAGCATTTACCTCATTAGCTACAAAAGAAAAAAATAGACTTAAAAAGAAAAAGCTAAAAACGCTAATTTTATTAAATGTTTTATTCGTGATCGAAATCATAAGTTAAATTAAGTATACCTACTAGCAATATTATGACACTATATTGCGAACTAGGAAATAGAATACTTTATTAAAGCCCTTATCCTCTTTGCTAAAATTTAGCTAAATGCAAGAAAAAATCAAAATAGCGGTAATAGGAAGCACTGGCTATACAGGCGTAAAATTAATAGAGTTACTTCTAGATCATCCTCTTGCTGAAATAGTATATGTCTCTAGTGAACAATATACTTCTCAAAAATTCTCAGAAGTATACCCAGCTTTTCTAGGAGAATTTGATTTAGAGTGTAAACCTTACCAAGAAATTGAAGATGAGGTTTTATTTAAAAAAAATATTGACTTAATTTTCTTTGCAACACCTAATGGCATTGCATTAAAAAGTGCTTATAAATTTATTGAAACTGGAATTGATGTCATCGACTTAAGTGCTGACTATAGATTTAAAAACTTAGAAACTCATTTTAAATACTATGAACTTACAAGACACGATAAAGATATTAAACTAGTAAATGATGCCATTTATGGCTTAGCTGAAAGAAATGGAACTAAAATTAGTGAAGCTAAAAAATCTAATTCAGAAAATGGAGTACTTATAGCTAATCCAGGTTGTTATCCTACAGCCTCCTCCTTGAGCCTACTGCCATTCTTTGATTTTAATCAAAAACTAAAAGTTCAAAATAAAAAAGAAATTTTTAATTTAACTAATATTATTATCGATGCTAAATCTGGTGCCAGCGGAGCTGGCAGAAAAGCTTCAACAGCAACGCTTTATACTGAAGTAAATGAATCTTTCAAACCATATAATCTAGCTCATAAACATAGACACAATCCAGAAATTGAAGAATTTCTATCAACTCAGAGTGATAAAAAAGTAACTTTACTCTTCTCTCCTCACCTAGTTCCTATGAGTTCTGGAATACTAGCTACTAGCTATCTAAGTTTAAATCTAGAAGCTTTTAAAGAATTAGAAAATACAACAGATAAACAATATATAAATTCTTTTATTAAAAAAATCTTTAAGAACTACTATAAAGATTCTAAATTTATACAAATATTAAATGATGGTACATACCCTAATACTGCATGGGTAAAGGGAACCAATAAAGTTCAAATGCAGACAGAGTTTGACGAAGAAAGTTCGAGAGTTATATCAGTAGCTGCAATCGACAACACCGTAAAAGGTGCTGCAGGTCAAGCAATACAGAATATGAATTTACTGTACAATCTAGATGAAAGTCTAGGACTACGACAAAAAGCAAGATTAGTTTAAAAAAAATTATATTTGTATTTTTCTTAACCATCTCATAATTTCAAGTTGCTATCTTTAAAGTGTGGATGGTGCAGCTATAAACTTCAGGAGGAGTTTAGGCAACTAAATATTTTTACAAGTAGTTTGAAATATTACTTGTTATCGTTTTTTTATCAGTCTTGTACTGAAAAATCTGGGCGTGAGTTAATTCAGATCACACATACATAATATAGTAAAACGCCAATTTTAAAGTGGAGATACGCATGGGCAATATAACTGAATGTGAGCAAAATGCTTGCGATTACTCTGTAGTGGAAATAAAAGAAAAAAATAGACCTTATTATTATGAAGAGTCTTTAATTATTAATAGAGAAGTAGAGTTTTTTGATGATAAAGCAAATAAGAATCGAATAAACGAAAAAAAGCTGGACAGAGAAGATGAAGGAAAAGAAGACTACATGGTGGCACTATGCAGCAAAGATAAGATAAAGGAAGATATTGAGCTTTGCTTAGTTGACTCTGCATTTGCAAATGTTGTTGAAAATGGCTTCTACGTGAATAATTTATTTGCATTAAATGGTAATCTTTATTCAGAAGAAGAAATGGCTTCAGCACTTGATCTTAGCGAATTATTCATTATCAATCAATCTAGCTATGCACTAAAAATGTTCATAGTTGATCGCTTGAATATATATTTAAAATTTTCTTTTGATATAAAAGCTGTTATCAAACTAGTAAGTTCAATACTAACAAATATTGATGCACAATTAGGTTATGATGATGCGGAAACATCTTTAGATAGTAACTTTCAGAATATAGTAATCACAAATATCTATTATAAAGATATCCAGGAACTAGAACTTTCAGCATTAATGTGGATTAGTCTCAGTGACAAAGAAAGAATCTTTCTTCAAAAGAATATTTATCAAATTCAAAAAAATGATTACTTATACTTTGAACACAGTAAAGAGATTAATATTGAAGGCATTGATAGCTTTGAGTTAATTATAAAAAATAAGAATGATTTAGAAATACAGGACATGGAAATAAATTTTTATTTAAGCTCACTAGAACTTGAATTTGAAAGCTTTGCAAATAAAAACCCATTTTTATTAACAGAGCAAGAATTAAACTCAGCACTTGAAATAGCTGAACTAACTGTAACTCAATACCATAAACAAAAAGAATTAAAAGAAAGACTGAAAATACTAGCTAAACAAAAACATATCAATGGCGAACATATTGTATCTGTATTTCAGTCAGCAATTCGCATTCTAAAAAAAGCTGAAGCTAAAGCAAGTATAAATTGGCAATTAGCAAAACTTCTAAACAAGCTCGCATTTGAAAATTACTTTGAATTAATTGATAATGAAATTAAGTTCTCTTTAGTAAATGAAATTTGTATGAATGATCAAACAAAGTCAATTATAAAAAAACAACTTAAAACAGCAAACTTCAAACTCGCAAAGCAAAAAGGTTATCTTTGCAGTGAATACTCAAACAGTAATTACAATGAGTATTTTTTCAAAGAAGAATTTTTATTTAAGGTTTTCACCAATCAAGAAACTAAAATATAGCTCCATACTCGCTAACTACCTCAATCAACCAATTTGGTTTCTTGATTGGCTTTTTTATCAGATGAATCTTTAGACTTTTCTTTTTTAGCTTCTAGCTCTAAATCAAAAAGAGCTATTTTGTCTAAAACAGATGAGTCTAATTCTTTTAAGCCATGTTTCCCTTCTTTAAGGATTTGAACTGCTTTCATTAATTGTTTATCCTTAGCATCTCCAGGTTCTCTGGTACCAAAAGGCTCATTAATATCAAAGAACCAAGGTCCTCTACTGTTCTCGTAATCTATTTTCTCTAAAGCAACTTCATAATCAGGTTTAATGCCGACTTTATTAATATCAGTTTTATCAGGAGTTAAGTATTTAGCAATCGTTACATTAATTCCACTGCCATCTTTAAGTTTATTTATAGCTTGAACTAAACCTTTACCAAAAGTGGTCGAACCGACTAAAACAGCTCTATGATTGTCTCTTAGCGCTCCACTGAAAATTTCACTTGCACTTGCACTACTACCATTAATAAGAACAGCCATCGGTTTATCAGTAGTGATAACCTTTCTAGCTTTAAAAGAGCTTACATAATTCTGTTTATTTACAGTACTTACTATAACCCCATCCTCTAAAAACATGTCTGAGATTACCATCGCATTATTCAAAAGTCCACCTGGGTTATTTCTTAAGTCAATGATATAAGCCTTAGCTTTTTTATCTAATTTATTAATAGCTGCCAGTAATTCTCCCACTGTCTCTTTTGAGATGAAAGTACTTAAGCGAATATAAGCAATATCATCAAAAATTATCTTTGCTTGGTCATCTGGAATAGATTTAATCGGAATTCTATCTCTCTTGATAGTTTTAGATAGCTTTTCTTTCTCTCTTTGAATAGTGAGAGTTACCTCTGTTCCTACAGGACCACGAATTTTTTTAGCAGCTTCTTCTATAGATAATCCAGAAGTGTTTTCACCATTAATTTCAACAATTAAATCATTTGGTCTTAAATCGGCATTAGCACCAGGTGTACCTGAAATCGGCGCAATGATAATAACTCTCTGTTCTTTATCTAAACCGATCTGAATACCAACACCTGTTAACTCTGCTTCTATAGAAGTTTTCTCTTCCTTGAACGATTCTTTATCTAAAAAACGTGTGTATCTATCTCCTAGACTAGCAACCATAGTCTCAATCGCTTTATAGACATCTTTATCATTTTCCAAATATTCATCATAACGATGACGCCATATAACCCAATCTTGAGAGTTAAAACTAGAATCAACATAATCTTTTTCTATAATTTGCCAAACTCTGTCATAGAGTTGAGTATACTTTTCATTGTCTGTAATCTGAGCAAAGCCAGGAACTAAGAGCTGAAAAGAAACAGTAATTACTAAAAGTAAATTAATAGTTATATATTTTTTCACCAATTAATATTTTATCAGCTATTTCTTTTCTTTATTTACAAAAGCAATTGCAATAGTACTTCCAAAAAGACACATTATAGATGCCATGATCACTGTAATAATCGCAGTAAGCATATAGAAACCAGGTTCCAGCTCTGTAAGTAAAGGAATCTCTGCTTGAGAATTCATTTGTAATTGGTCATTAACAGTGTCGATAATCATCTTCTTTATATCTGTGTTTTGGAGTTTTAATGAAATAATAATCGCTAGTAATGATCCAGAGATAACTCCAGTACCAATTCCTAAAACGGCACTATCAAACATTTTCACTTCGTAATACTTATCTTCCTTTCCTGATTTAAAAATCATAGTAGATACAAAACCACCAACAAAATAACTAAAAAGTGGTGCACCAGCAAAAGGTAATATAAACACTGTATTTAGTAAAACAGTTATTAAAGAAGAAATTAATATAGGTCTAAAATAAGGATCTATCAATTAGACTCCTTCATCGTTTCACTCTCTCTTCTTTGGTAGTAAACATCTTTAGCTGAAGTTGGATAGAACCATTTTATTAGCTGGTTTTTTTCACCAAGAACATATTCTCTAGAAGAATCTTTAATTTTGAAAGCAGCGGCATTACCAGATGCTAGAACAAAGCCATATTTATCGCTAAACTCAAACTGATGCTTTCCAAAATTAGGGAAAACATCACCTTCATATAAAACTTTACCTGTATCAACAGAGATTAATTGAAACCAAGCATTATCAATAATTTCAAACTTCAAACTTACGGATTTAGAGTTTTTATTTTCAAATTGCTCTTGCTTAGCTAATTCTTGCTTTTTAGCCTTCTCTTGAGCTTTTAGCTTCTCCTTAAGTAAATCGTTTTCACTCATTTTAAGCTCATCAGTACTTTTAGGTAATTTACTTGCTATATCAATCAGTGACTCAGGTTGCACTATTTTAGTAGATTCAATATCACTAATTTTTTTAGAACAATTCTTTAATATAAAACCAAAAACCAGAACAACCAAAGAGAATAAAATAAATAATTTAGTAATACGCTTGATAGTCTGTCCTCTTTGAACTTTACTTTTTTCAGTATTAACCTCATGACCAGCATTATTTAAATTCACAAAAGCTTGGCTAGAAAGAGATTCTTGATAATCAGCTAAAACTAAATCCTGATCTTCAATTTTTAATGTCTTTAATAGTATTTTAATAAAACCATTTAAACAAGCGTCCTCAGGAAGCTCGTCTCTAATTCCTTCTTCTATATTAATGATATTACTGTAACTAACCCTAGATTTATCAGCCAGATCTTTTACACTTAAGCCTTGATCTGTTCTTTCTTGTTTTATAAATGCTCCTATCTTAGCTAAAGCTTCACTCATACTATTACCTTAGGCTTTATTAAAAACTCTCCCGATTGTTTTTTTAGGGCAGACGCTATCCCAATAAATTCACCTGACTCTCCTATACATTGTATAAGCTCCTCTTGAAAATTAAAAGAATTATCCAGAGATAAAAATTTTCCTTGTTGTAATTCAAGACCCTGCTTTGCTGTCAGCTGCATTCTAGGGACAGTAATAATACAGTTAGGATTAATAAAATATTCATTTACATTTTCTAAGCTTAGGTCATCCAAGTCTACGGAATCTTTAAGTAATAAAGAATTAGATTCAATTCTTAAAAGCTTCTTCAGGTGACCACCTAGATCTCTAGCTATAGAACGAATATACAATCCTGCTTTACAATATATATTCAAATGAAGATAAGGGAATTTATAATCTAAAATTTCAATCTCCCTAACATAAACCTCTCTTTCCTTTATATCACCAAGATCAAGTTTTTCACCCTTTCGCATACGCTCATAAAGCTTTTTACCATTAACTTTTATGGCACTATATAAAGGCGGAATCTGCTTAAAAGATCCTTTCATATTTTCTAACTGAGCTTTAAGTGAATCAATACTTAAACTAGAATCATTTATTTCCTCAAGCTTTTCACCAGTTAGATCATCAGTATCAGTGGTAAATCTTAAATCTACAAGAGCCTCATAAGCTTTAGTCTCTGGTAAAAATCTCAAAAGTCTAGTTGCACTAGCAACTGCCACTGGTAAGACCCCAGAAGCAAAAGGGTCTAAAGTACCACTATGACCTATTTTTTTAATCCCTAACTTTTTTCTCAGCCTAGAAATTACATCGTGTGATGTTATCCCCTCAGGCTTATTTATATTTAGAAAACCAAAAAGGTCCATGTTTTTTATTTACCCGTGATTTGCTTCATCTGACTCAACAGCTTTATCAATAAGATTAATCAATTCCACTGAGTCTTTAAGTGATTCAGTAAAGTTAAAGTGTAATCTCGGAGCATATTTTAAATTTATCTGGCGAGCAACATTACCACTAATAGCTCCAGCATGCTCATCTAAAGCTGCTTTGACAGCAGCCTGAACCCCAAAATCATCTGTGGAATCTGGGTCCATGATAGAAAAGAAAACTTGAGCTGAAGAAAGGCTAGAGTTCATCTCTACATCTACGATAGAAACTAAGCCAGAGATACGATCATCTTTAATACTATTATTCCAAAGCATAGTAGCAATTTCTCTTTGAATTGCTCTAGCTACACGTTTACGTCTTTCGTACCCTTTTTTAATAACTATAATCTCCTAAAAATTAGAGCTCAGTCCTAGCAACTTCTCTAATCGTATAACAAAGTATAATATCACCCTCTTCAAGATCATTATATCTCTCAAAGCTAATACCACACTCAAAACCTTCTTTCACTGACTTAACATCGTCTTTAAATCTCTTCAAGTAATCAAGCTTACCTTCATAGATTTGAGCACCATCTCTAAGAACCTTAGCTTTTTCATTTCTCTTAACTTCACCATCAATAACAAATGAACCAGCAATCTTTCTCTTGTCTATTAAGAATATCTTACGGACTTCGGCTTTACCTAATTCAACCTCTTCTATATCAGGAGCATGAAGACCAAGAACAGAGTTCCCAATATCTTCAATTAACTTGTAAATAATCTCATATGATTTAATATTCACACCTAATTTTTCAGCGAGCTTGGCTGTCTGAGAATCAGTACCTACATGGAAGCCAATAACTTTAGCTTCTGTATTTGCTGCTAATTGAACGTCATTTGCTGTAATCGAACCTGATTCAAAAACAATCGGCTTAACTAAGACTTCATCGGTAGAGAGTTTATTAAGCTCAGCTGCAATAGCTTCAGCAGAGCCTTGAACATCAGCTTTAATAATTACTCTAAGCTCTTGAGCTTGACCTTCTTTAATCTCAGATGCAAAAGCAGAAATACCTTTAAATCTCTTATCTTCTAATTCTTTTGCTTTTTCTTCATCAGCAAATTTCTTAGCTTCCTGAATAGTAGCGTAAACTTTTATCGGATCACCTGCTTTAGGCACACCAGAAAGACCTAAAAGCTTAACAGGAGTAGATGGACCAGCTGCTTCGAGCTTCTCATTATTTTCATTAAACATCGCTTTTACACGACCACTCTCAGCCCCAGCTGCGATAATATCTCCTATCTTTAAAGTTCCATTCTGAACTAATATAGTAGCCAAAGTCCCCTGGTGACGAGACATCTCGGCTTCGATGACACTACCAACAGCAGGTCTATTCGGATTAGATCTGATCTCATCTGAAAGCTCAGCATCAGCTACTAATATAATCTTCTCTAATAAATCATCAATATTAAGCTGTTTTAAAGCACTAATTTCAGAAGAAACGATAGCTCCACCATACTTATCGACTAAAATATCGTATTCTGCTAATTGACCATAAACTTTATCAACATTAGCTCCTTCTTTATCAACTTTATTTACAGCTACCAAGAAAGGAACCTTACTTTCTTTAATGTGTTGTATGCATTCGACTGTTTGTTGATTAACACCATCATCAGCAGCAACAATCAAAATTACGATATCAGTAATATTCGCACCTCTTCTTCTCATTGAAGTAAAGGCTTCATGACCAGGGGTATCGATGATAGTAATCACACGCTCATTTTCATCATAGTCAAGAGTTTTGACTTGGTAAGCACTAATATGCTGAGTTATACCACCAAATTCAGCATCAACAATTTTCTTTCTATAGTTTCTGAGACAATCAACTAAAGTAGTTTTACCGTGATCAACGTGTCCCATGATGGTAACTACTGGAGGTCTAGTAATTAAATTACCTTCTGTTTCATCTTCTTTAAGAGTATCAATTAATTCTTCATTATTTAAAGAATCCTCATCATCTGTACTAACTAGATAGTCTAAAGATTCAAGATACTCTACGATTAAGTCTTTCTCTAAAATATCGTTAACTGTTTTAATGATCTTCTTCATAAAGAAGTAGGTAATAATCTGTGTTTCAGGTATATTGATCTTATGAGATAACTCTCTAACCGTCATCGCACTAGAAACATTAAAGATTTTAGGTGAATCATCTACCTGCTCAACTTTCTTCGACTTAGCTTTCCTAAGCTTAGCTTCAGCAGGAGCAGCCGGTTTTTTCGTTCGACCTAAACCTTTTTTACCTTGGACTCTTAATGTAGGAGCAGCGACACGATATGGTTGTTGAGGCTTATTATGAGCAGGGTTTAATGATAGTGACTTAACGTTAATATCACCAACAGACTTACCTGGTTTATTAAGAATATCTTTTTTAGGCTTAGCAACGTTTTGTGGTTTTAAAGAATTAACGAAATCATTTAAAAGAGCATTTTGCTCCCCTGGAAGTTCTTCCTCCATTTCTTCAGCATTTCCATCTAAATCTTCCTCGTCTTCAGCTAAAGTCTCTTCAGTGTCATCGTCTTTCTCCTCAGCAGAAGTAGCAGTATTTGCTTTAGAAGATAATTCCTCAGAACTTTTCATGAATCCAAGCGAAGTCTCGGAATTTTCTTCCTCAAAATCTTCAGACTCAGAAGCCTCAACTGGTGCAGAAATTCTTCTTACAATTTTCAACTTTCTTTTCGGAGCAGCATCATCTAAACTAGAGCTAGCAACTCTTACAGCAGAAGCCTTAGCGGAAGTAACATGTCCAGAATCACTAGAACATTCACCAACTATGGATTCAATATCTATAGCTTTAATAACACTCTCAGCAACAGTATTTTCATTACTACTAGATGCTGTCTTAGGATAGGAGCCGAATTTAGGAGCGTTTTCTAAAATCCTCTTAGTAATTTCAGTCTGGACTTTCTTTTGAATTTTCGTGTCAACAATGTGATCAGGTACTGTTTCCCTTGCTAAATCATAAATTCTTATTTTGTCTTTCGCTACCATTAATCTCCTTCTAACTTACTATCATTTCATAAATCCCTTTGAATCTCTTATTTTTTTTAATTTTCTTTATACATTGCTCAGATTTGCAGAGGTACGCTGATCTTCCAAACTGATATTTATTAGGATTTAATATTACTGCATTTGACTTCTTTTCAGTCATCATCCTATACATCTCTTCTCGGTCTTTTAACTCTCTACAAGCGATACATAGTCGTAATACGGTTTTCTTCATCAACTATACGTGTTCTTCAACCTCCTCGTTTTCAAATTCTGTATCTGAATTAGAATCTTCATCTTCACTAGGTGCTGTGAATTCAGTAGCTTTGATATCTATTTTCCAACCAGTTAATCTGGCTGCCATACGTACGTTTTGACCACCTCTACCAATAGCGAGACTTAACTGATCAGGTGAAACAGTTACTTCTGCTCTTTTTTCTTTTCCATCATCAAATAAAGCTACAGTTAATACCTGTGCTGGACTTAATGCACTAGAGATAAAGTTAACAGGATCTTCTGAGAATCTTACGATATCAATCTTCTCGTTCTTAAGCTCTGATAAAATATTCTGGATTCTTGATCCTCTAGAACCAATACAGGCTCCAACGGGATCAACATCATCATTAACTGATGCAACAGCAATCTTAGTTCTCTGACCAGCTTCCCTAGCTATGGCTTTGATCTCAACTGTTCTGTCCTCAATCTCTGGAACTTCAATCTCAAATAACTCTTTAACTAAATTCTCATGAGTGTGAGAAGCGATAATAATAGGAACCTTCCTATCTTCTCGATACTCTAGAATTAAAACTCTAATTCTAGAACCTACTTTATAAGTTTCTTTAGGTAACTGGAACTTAAGTGGAATATGAGCAGTAAAAGAACCTAAATCTACTACTACATTAGGCTGCCCTGCAATAGTATACTCAATTCTCTTAATAATTCCTGCCATAGTGTTACCTTGGCGCTGTTTAAATTCATCTCTAAGGTTAGATTTTTCAGCTTCTCTAATTCTCTGAGTCATGATCTGCTTTGCCGTAGTAGCAGCAATTCTACCGAATTCAGCAAAATCATCTGGTGTAACATCTAATTCTAAAACTTCACCTTCGACAACATCTGGAATGTACTCCTGAGCTTCAGCAAGTGAAATTTCCCTAGCTGGGTCATTCATATCAGCAACAACAGTCTTAGGAGCGAAAATTCCAATTTCACCTGTCTCTTCATCATAAATAACTTGAACCGTGTCTTGATTAGTTAAACCTGATTTCTTTTTATAAGCTCCTCCTACAGCATCACAAATAGCCTTAATGAATGTATGCTTAGGGATATTCTTTTCGATCTCTAACTGCTCAGCCGCTTCTACTAAATTTTTTCCGATATTGTACATTTCGTAATTTTTCCTAAAAAAAAGTGAGACACTAGGCCTCACCAAGAAAACTATCCTACCTAAAATATTATATCCAAATTCACAAAGATATAACAAGTCTTAAAGACTTATAAATCTCAAGATTATATCTTAATACTTACCTTCTTCTATCACCAAAAATTCTTAAAAGATAAATAAATAAATTAATAAAATCTAAATATAGTTTAAGAGCACCTAGAACTGCAAAGTTTGGATTATAGCCATAGGACTGACCTATCTTTTTAATAGCTTGCATATCATAAGCAGTTAAACCTACAAAAATCAAAACCCCTGCATAATTAATTAGACTAGCAAGTCCAGTACTATGGAAGAACATATTAACCACAGAAGCAATAATCAAACCGATTAAAGCCATGAATAACAAACTTCCAAGTTTAGTTAAGTCTTTTTTAGTAGTAGCTCCATATAAAGCAGTAATCCCAAAAGTCACAGCAGCAATACAAAAAGTTGAAAAAATCGACTGAGCAGTATAAATCAAGAAAATCGAGCTCAGCATCACTCCGTTTAGACCTGCGTATATAAAGAAGTTAGCTGAAGCTGCCGCAGGGGTCATTTTATGCATATTAGCACTTAAATTCCAGACTAAAGCAAGTGTTCCAATCGCAAGAAAAATCATCATAATCGGACTAGAAAAAAGCGTTTTTATGATAATAGGGTTAGACACTACTAGAAATGCCACGACACCAGTAGCTAGCAAACCCATAAACATCCAAGAAAAAACTTTAGATACAAAGCCTTGTTCTTGGGATTGAGAACCTGAATCAAATCTATCTTCAGGGTTACTTAAATCAAAGGAAAAGTCACTCATGTATATAATTTTAGCAAAACACTCATGTTTATAATTAATTTATTACCCGTATTAATAAATTGCAAAACTTTAGTTATTAATTTCTCAGTCTTAGCTTATAGCTATATAAAATGCTCTTCTCTACCTAGCCCTTCATTAATCAAGAAAAAAATCTAAAATCCGTAAATCATACTCGCCAATATAATAAAAAGATAAATGCTCGTATAATATCATTGTATGTTTTTTCCTTATAATGACCTTAGAGAATACATTGCTGATCTCGAAACAAACAATGAATTAATTAGAGTTACAGAGGAAGTTTCTGCTGAATTTGAGATTACTGAAATTGCAGATAGAATATCTAAAGAACAGGGCAAAGCACCAGGTGAAAAATCTTTAAATAAAGCAATTCTTTTTGAAAATGTTAAAGGTTATGATTTGCCTGTACTTATTAACGCTATGGGCTCTCATAAACGTATGCAAATTGGGCTTGGTGTTTATTC
>CALBDR010000349.1 GCA_937927525.1 uncultured Candidatus Melainabacteria bacterium | reverse complement strand
GTTGATGATCCTGTCTCTATTACAGGCACTTGCGGCCCTGGAAAATGGACCGAAGCTCCTTTAGAGTGATCGACAAGCTTATCACCTACTCTAGCTGCCGGTAACCCGTTAGTGTTTACGTTTGGTGATCCTTCATTTATAATATGAATAGACCACCCGTCAGCGGGAACGTGATTTGCTTCGTCTGTCTTTCTAGCTGCTGCAGGCATTTTAGTTCAAGTTAACCGTAGAACCAGTAATATTAACAGCGCCATCGCTATCAATCGTGTACGTGGTAGCGTTATGACCGATAGCACTAGCGGTTATTGTTTGATTACCGCTTATATCTTCTGTTACATTACCACCAACAGTTTCAGACACGTTACCGCCTACTGACACTGTTTCATTACCAGTGATATTTTCTGTAACGTTCCCACCAACATTTTCAGTAATATTACCAGCTACGTTCCAGGTAACATCTCCGCTAATATTCCAATTAACGTTGCCACCTACAGTTAAGTTTACATCTCCGCCCACGTCGATATTCTCGTTGTTAGCTACTAATTTATATTTATCGGTAGTAATTTTGACTGTATACTGTCCGTTAGAATCTAATTCAATATAAGATCCAGACGGGGTATACATCGCATAACGACCAAGAGGAGAAAAAATATAGTAAGGACCTGATTCTGTATCTACGACTTGTGTGTATGGATAATCTGTATCATCCGGATCTTCTGGCTCGTCCCAAGTCGCACCTGTGTTTGGATCAATAACTACGCCAGTCTTTCTATCAGCTTTTCTTTGTGTAAGAAGCTCTGACTCGTAATCTGGCTCTTTTCTACCACCTCTTGGGAGATCTGTTTCGCTAACTGGGTTGAACGTATAACCAGGAATCAGACCCATAATCATCGGTCTTTGAGCTCTGTCTCCATCCATAAAGAAGCCAAATACCCAGGTGTTTTCAACTAAGCCTGATGGTACTGTAGCAGGAGCTGTAACTGGTTGTATTGTACTAGCCCAAGGAAGCTTGTCGGTAGGTATCAAACTTTTATCTTGAGTATGCCATCCAAAACATCTAACTCTAACTCTGCCCAGATAGAGAGGATCCTGTCTGTCTTCAACGACACCGACAAACCAAGTAAAATCCTTTCCCATAAACTCTCTATCAAAATTCATAATTAAGCCTCAGCTGTTGGTTCTTTGCCGAATGATTGTTTAACACCCTGAATAGTTGTGTAGTACTCACCAGTAGTCTGCTTGTAGTTATGAAGAACTGCTGTAACTAAAAATTTAGGCTGTCTCTGACCGTATAGTTTTAGATATCTGGCTGCATCTGTTGTTACAGGAGAGTTCTGCGGTATAAAAATATTAATACAGTCACCGCACTTAATTTCTGAGTTTCCAGGTACGGTTATGTTTATACCATATTGGTGTAACGATTGAAGAAGAGCAACTCCGTTATGATAATACTTCCATCTTTTGCTGCTATGAAACTTATGAGGGTCTGTACTTTCGTTTATTCTATCATCAAACGTCTGTGTACTCTCGTCATTCCAATCAGTAGCGACCATTCTCATATGACCGGTACCTTCAGTTGTTGCAAACTTTCCGCTAGCTGGGAGTATGGCTCTTCCACCAGGCATATTGCTTAGCTTGTTAAAGTCACTTAGATACTTAAATGTAGACTCTTCGTATTTTTTCATGATAGGGTCTATGTAACCGACAGTAGTATCCATCATACCACCGGTTAAACCTTTCATGATATCAAAGGAGCTATTGAATGAAAGAGCTGAAATAATTTGATATCTACGGAGATCGCTACGATCACTTTCTACATCTTCGCCAGCGGTTGGATCTGCAAGATAGTAATCTTCTACCGGGTCTGCATTCAGCAACTGGTTTATAGTCTTAAACTTGAATCCTTTATGATCTTCATAAAAAATATAATATGAAGAATCTGTATACTGATCAGACTGAGCTTCCTTTGCTATCATATTAATATACTCAAACGGATGATGCCCAGCGCTTGTAGTAGTAATTTTGTTGATAGCCGATTCTGTCTCTAAATTTTTACCACCGTTGCTTAGATATTCACCGAATATAGATCGAGTAATACCATCAGGTGTCTGCCCGACAAAATGATTATCTGCAAAAGTTAAGATACTATCATACATCTCTTCAGAAACAGCATAAAGAGCGTATATGTGCTGTCTTTCCTCTGAAATAACTCTTTTATCGAGCTTGTACGTTCTGAATTTTAATTTTACTCTTTCAAGAGATTGATCAGTTCTAAACTCTACCTGAATAATTTCATCACCGACAATAGGCAGAGTCTCAGGTAGACCTAGCGCGTCATCAATCAAAAAGTCAGCCTTAAGCACATTGCTGAATATATCTTCATAGATATTAAACTCAGCAACAATTTTTTTAATGTTAGCAAATTCGCCGTTGTAATTGAGTATACTAATGTCGTACTCAATGACACCCGGTCTGTAAGTGTTTCTCATTAGCTAAAGATCTCTTGCGCCTGATTTACTACGTCGTTAACGTATCTTTCATCTAAAAGTTTGATTTCTCTTTTTGCGTCATTAAGACGTAATTCATAGTCATAGTTGTAGACAACTCTACGCTCATCACCGCCAAGTGTATTATAGGTAGTGAGATCGACTTCAACGTATTTTTCTGGAACTACTATATTGTCAAAGGTGACTGTTTGACTTTGAAGAATTTGCTCATAGTGGTGAACGGTACTGGTAGCTGAGGTAACACTTCCATACTTTTTAGCAACATAGTTATTAAAAGCTCCGCTGTCGAGTGGCCAATCGAACTGAGGATCGACTATATTATTAGTCAAAAATATTACCCAGTCAAGAGAAGCATCGCCGTAGTACTTAAAAGCAATAGTATCTGCTCTTTCTCCTTCCCGTACGTTATAGTTGTAGAAGACAGCTTTTTTTCTTCTAACTAGATCTTGTATTTTTACGCCTAGAAGAATATTAGGAACGGCAATAGGTTTGCCGTTCTTTTTGATATCGTAATCTACTGTAGGAAAGTTTTTAAAAAAGTAATTCATTATCTGTTACCCAGATAGATTTCTGACTTAGTTGTGATAGCGATTTCCTGGAATGTCATAGCGAGTGTGATACTGAACGGCGCGTTAGTATCTTCAAAGTGATAAGCCGCACCATCACTGCCGTAGTTAACTTCAAACGAGGTTAATACTGATACTCCAATATCAAACAAATAATCGCCACCTACAATGTCAATCTCAAATTGTTCTGGATAATCAAAAAAGTGCCCAGCCTCCTTGTACCCTGGAGACATGTGATACTTAAATGTTTTGATTATAGATCTCAGAGCATCGCTTTCTTGAGAATTTCTAGCAGTAAATTTATACTGAAATGCATGACTTCTGAAG
>CALBDR010000348.1 GCA_937927525.1 uncultured Candidatus Melainabacteria bacterium | reverse complement strand
ATCTTTTTCTGAGTCAAACCAATCCTCTGTCTGCTGAGCATATTTGAAGTGACTAGATACAATATCCTCTCCGATCTTACCGATACGAAGTTTTCTATCTGTGTTAGATAAAGTGTTCAACATTAGAACTTTCCTGTGTTACCTTCATGTGATGGACCTACCCAACCATCTGGCTTAACCAGATCAGGCAGACCCAGTGGATTAGGACGACCTTCTTTTACTCCAACTTCTTTAGCCATGTTGGCTTTAAGAACTTCATCCCATGCTTTGTGTGCATCGACACCAAAGGCATCAAGTGTACCAATAGCTACGACACATAGATCGATAAGACCATCCACAATCTCTTCTGGATTAGCTTCACCAGCAGCCTTATCGGTTTCATTAAGTTCCTCATTAAGGAAGTTAAGTCGAAAGGACAAGAATGATGCCAGCTTAGTAGCATCCATCTTTTCGACAGATTCATGTACGCCAAACTTGGCATGCATATCGTGAATATCTTTAACCCAATCAGTGGACATAATAGCTCCTAACATTAAAAATAGTATTATACCACACGTAAAGAGCTATGTAAACCTTTAATTAAGAACGTCATTCACTCCTGGGATACAGTTACGATTTCGACTTTAGCCAGACCCACAATGGCATCAGCGGAAAGCTGCAAGACTGCGCGGGCTTGCTCATCCCAACGCGGGGACCGCTTCTTGTAATCACTAAAGTCGTGGCGAATGACGGTGACCTCATTGGTGTCGAGGTAGGTGACGATCAGCTTGTGAGTAATTTGTGCAGTCATGATGTAGTCTCTTTCGTTTGGTTATACTAGTAATATAAGCATTTCCACACAAAAGTAAACCCTTAAAAAGACTTTTTTTGAATCTTTTTAAGGGCTGTTACCGAAATGATACACTTACTTAATCTTGCTGAAGTTCTTGTCTTTATAGAACTCTATCTTATGATTGAACCTGTTATCCAGGATTTCACCTTTGTGTGAGATAACAAACACGTTGGCTGTTTCTCCCAGGGAGTAGATGATCTTGAACAGGTTCTCAATGCCATCATTATCCAGACTAGAGTCAAACGTTTCATCCAGGACCAGCAGGTTGGTAGCCACACTGTTCTTCATACGTGCAATCTGACGCCAGGTGAACAGCAGTGCCAAGTCGATCCGTTGCTTCTCACCTTCACTGAAGGAATCATATGAGAAGCTATCACGATGGCGTGACCGGATGGTTTCGTTAAAGGCTTCATCCAGTTCAAAATGCACAAAGAAGTCTAAGGTCTGGAGATAGTTATTGATGTACTTGTTCATGACTGGTAGGTACTGACGAATGATCTTGGTCTTAATGCCAGTATCCTTCAGCATCTCCATCATCGCCTTAGAGTAGTCATGCTCTTGATCCAGTTCCATCTTCTCAGTGATCAGTGTATCTTTCTGGTCGATGTAGGTGTCTAGCTCGGTGGTTGCCTCCACGATGTTTGTTTTGGTACCAGATATTTGTGTAATTTCTCGCTCAAGCTTAGCGATTGCTTCATGTGCCCAAGAGATTTTAAGATTGTTCTGATTAAGTTCGGAACTAAGAGCTTGCTGTTCGTATGATTCATCGGTAAGTTTCTTTATCTGTTCTTCATAAGTTTTAAGGTCGTTATTTACCTTCTGATACGAGCTCTGGACTTCTTCGGCCTTCTTTGCAATCTCCGTTTTTTTCTCATGTTTAATATCTTCTGTAATCTGCTGCGTGCAAGTCGGACAAACATCGTTTTCATCGAAGAACTTACTTTCCTTGACTAGGGTTGAAATTTCTTTCTTTAGCCCAGATGCTTCTCCTCTGGCCATATTGGCAGACTCTGCAGCCACTCTGAGAAGTTCGTCTGTCTTATCATACGTTGTCTGGAGAGCTTCTTGTATTTTTTCATTTTCAGCATTGACCTGGACAACTGTATCCTCCTGCGCCGTGATTTCGGTTTGTTTCTCACGAATCTTCTCCTCGTTCAGGTTTTTGATATCACGGATATACTTCCGCTGCATTTCAATCTTACTTCGTACCAGGTCGACCTGATGGTTCTTGTCACTGATCTTATCACGGATAACCGCAATACCTTCTTTGAGGATACCGTTCATCTTAGAGAAGATATTAATGTCTAGAAGGTCTTCGATCACCTC
>CALBDR010000347.1 GCA_937927525.1 uncultured Candidatus Melainabacteria bacterium | reverse complement strand
TTTTAATAATTTCTGCAATTCAGCGGTATTACCAACGAATAATGCATTAGTTACGTTATTTGGACCTTTTTGTTCTTCTTTTTTTAGGTCCTTTACTTTCTTCTGCACTTCTAGAAGATCTTTATTTGCATCACTAAGAGTCTTTATCATTTGTCCTACAATTTCAAACGCTCTAGGACTTTGGCTTTGCTTTGCAAGCTCTACCAGTTCATCTAAAGCATCCGAACCTCTTTCGATTGCATTATATAGATTTTCTCTAGCATACTTATAATCAGTTTCTATATCTCTATGCTGCTCGTTACTTGTGGGAGGAGATACTACCTCAATATCCCGAGTTTCAATAGTCTCAGGAAGGTTGAATATCTTTTCCATATTTTTTTGGAAGTCGTTATCAGACATCACTATAGCTCATTTATGTTTGAAGCTATTCCGTAGTCATCATCTGGTTCAATTTGATTAACCGGGACAGAGATAGCATTATTAGTAGTAGGCTTGTCGTCAACAGTAAGGGCAGGCTGTTGATTAATTTGTTCAAGACCGTCCGTAGTACCGTCTTCGAAGAATCGAATGTTTGTGCGTCTGATAGTACCGTTTGTTGAAATAGGTCCAAACACGAAACCTTTCATGGTGAAATTTAGATTCCAGATTAGAGCTCTTCTTGTTGAGAAGTCACCTTCATAGGTATCTTCTACGCTAACGTCGTTTAGTATACAAGGTACGTCGTACGTTAGATCAAGCTCAGGAATGAGCTTCATATTATTCGTCCATTCAGGTTGAAAATATGGAAGAATCTGCTCTAGAATTTGCGTACCGTCATCAGCATTGCGTACAAAGACGCTCATAGTAAATTGAATATCGTACGGTACAGGAATATACTGTGTTTTTAATTTTGTACTATCAGTAGTGTCTACTTTGCTATGCTTAATAGTAGATGGAAGTTTTCTGTTAGATGCATAGTTGAGACCAGTCATCTCGAAACCGATACGTGGTAACGAAATAGCAACTTCTTGATCTAATGCCGGGTCTTGACTAATACGTACGAGAAATTTTTCTTTAGGACCGTATGCAATAGGAACCTTAAGATTTTGAATTCTTGCACCGCTTGAATCAAAACGCTGAACATAGATACCGTTAAACATATTACCGAATACGATAACATATTTTCTTAACGTACCATGATAGAAAGATCTACCAAACATAATTAGTACCTATCAGTCTCAGAGAAAGGATTAATTTCGCTAAAGTCAAGAATATTAGTTGAGTTCTGTTGGAAGAATTCGTTATTAGCTGATCTGTCAGTAGATTCAATTCTGTATTCTTGAAGTATTACACCACCATCTTCAGCGAGCAATGAGTCTGCACCACCTTCAATAATAAGTTCGTAGTTAAGAGTATCAAGACTGTATTCACTCTGAATACCATCAATTTCAGTGTTGCCGGTGCTAATGATTTCAGAGCTGTAGTCGAAGAGCTCAACTCTAAGATCGTAAATGTAAAGCTTTCCATGTTGATAAAATACAGCTTCATGCTCTACGAACTTGATCTCAAACAGCTTATCATTAAGAGGAAAATAAATTAAGTCTCCCTCATTTGGTCTAACCTGCCCTGTTACTTCTGTCTCGAACCGGCTTTTAGCTACGGTAAGAGTCATGCTATCTCTAATCTCTAGACCAAAACGAGATAATAGATCCCCCTCCCCTTCAAAACCTTCTACATTTTTTATGTACATCTCGACATCGTATGCATTCTCAAACTTTGAGAGCACATCTTCGCCGTACAGATCGTCTTTATTCACTAATGTTCTTGGCATGTATTTAACATCAATACCATGAATCTTGATAGATTCAATTACCAAGTCTTCCATAAGGTTTTGCTCTGCAGCAAAACTGAAATTAGTGAAATAGGAATTTACTGCCATGGTTAGCCGACCATATCATGAACTGGGAGCGAGTAGCTTGAAATCATTTCCTGCTCCAAGTTTCTGATTTCCTCCATCGACTCTTCCCAGATCTTTTGCCCGTTAAAAGTCACACCTCCAGGAAGCTGCATACCTTCGTATTTCTTAAGATTCTCACCCCACTGTCTTTTAAACAGAGCAGTACCGTATCTAAGAAGCCAGCGATCTGACCATACATCGGTATATACGGTAGGGTCTAGAATTTGATATGCATCCAAAATAATGTATGAACCTTCTGGAATTTTATCTGTCCAGCTAGTATCGATATACACTCTATTAATATGTCTGTTGTATCGAACAGGCTGCTTACCCACAAACA
>CALBDR010000346.1 GCA_937927525.1 uncultured Candidatus Melainabacteria bacterium | reverse complement strand
TTGGATTCAGCCAAAGCTTGAACCAAGCTCTTTAGTTCATTAATTTCATTCTCTAGTTTATTGATCTTCTGATCTTTTTCAATACGAGCTTTCTTTCGTGCTTTGGCCCTTTTTAATCCATCCTCATCAAAGTTGGAAATAAACCCATTTGATTTGTTTTTATACAGATTGGGTTTGCCTTCAACTTTTACATAATCCTTCATATTAAGTTCCTAATGCAATTGCTCTCAGATCTTGAATTCTTGGAACCTTTGACGTGTTACTAGAGTTCATTACAATCTTAAGCTGGAACGTAGAGAATTCTGGCAGTGAACCACCCAGTCCACCAATAGTCCATTCATGTTGTCTAAAGACTGTACGATTATCGTCTGTGCCAATCAGGTTGTCTGGAGCTTGATAGACAAACGATTGATCTTCAATACTACCTTCTGCACCTTCTTGTAGCGTTCTGTAGTAGAGCTTAACGTTCGATCCAGTTGGTAAGTTAATTGCAGAAAGAACTTTTAAACCTACTGCAGCTTGCTCAAGCGTGATAGGAATCGTTAAGTGTTTGGACATAGCCGAACCAGCATATGGATCAGTTTCGTCAATAAACTCGATTGGGTTATTAGTACCAATGTTAACACCACCAGAAGCAGAGTCCTGGTTATCGATAATGTTGCTAATACCTAAAATCGACGATGTCTGAAGATCCAGTGTTGGAGATACCCATGTATCAGTAGTACTAAAGGTGCTAGTGATCTTAGCCGACTTATTAGAATTAAGTCTATCAGCTTCAGTTTGTGGATTAGCAATAACTCTTGGTGAATCAAATCTAATAAGCTGACCTGGCTGTACATCTCTTCCTGGTGGAGTACCGTACGGAGAAGAAGATGCATTGTTGGCCTGAGCTAAGGACAGCGTAGTAGAAAGAACCGTATTGAAGGATGTGCTGGTTGCTTCTACAATGAATACATCCAAATTAGGAATCATTTCATCTACCAGAATGTTCTGATCAGCAACTACATTAGATCCACCTGTTTGTAAAGTAGCAGTTGCTACAGAATCAGCATCAAACTGATATCCGTATCCGTCTACTTTTGTAATAGGCCTAAGACCAAGCAAGCTTGTACCTTTAATACCAGCATATGTTGTATTACTATCAAATCCACTGATGTTGACCCGATCACCTTTTACAAATCCATGACCGACATGAATCAGTGTAACGGCATTATCACCACTATCAGTTAAGAGTGGATCTCTAGACAGATTAACCGTAGGAGTAGAGGAACTATCATTAGTAAGAGTAAATGCGCCACTGGTAGTAAACTCAGCGCGATTCAATCTAAACATCATATCTCTACGCTGATCTGGCGTCCAGGTAATAGCGTTCTGTGACATGAAGAAAGAACCAACTGAAGGCTGCTTATTAACTCTTTTTGTAGTGGATCCTACTAAGAAGTCTTCAATCTCTGCTACCCATACTGTATATTCTTGGGTGTTTGCAATCAGTACAAAACAATATTCAGTATAGCCATTAAGATAGACTGGACGATCAAAAGTAAACTTAGTTGGTGTAGATCGAATGCCATCCATTGCACCTGCCCCTGCGTCAGTAACCTGAGCTGTAGTGTATGTGCTAACATCTGCTGGCTTCTTGAGAACTACCGACCCAGGAATAATATTAACCTGAGAAGGCACACCGTTTTCAATAGGTCTAATCTCTAAACGAATAGGAACGTTAGAGGTAGATTTAGATGCAAAGAATACGTCTATACTAGTAATAAATCCCCCATTTGAATTTTGCAACTGGAACGACTGAGCGATAGGCTCTCTACGTTTACCGCGTCTGCGCCGACGACCACGGGGCGGGCTTGGTTGTGGTCTAGGACGAGGAGTCGGCGCCGTTCTACTTCTTCTAGTAGTAGAAATCACATCAACCAAAGATACCTGGACACCAAGAGCGCTATAATTAGTAGCAGCACCTGAAAGAGCATCATCTTCGTTATCAGTGCTAATATCTAAGATCTTAACTAGGGTTTGACCTGCGTCGAATTTAATTGTGTCATTATTAGGAATAAAGAAGGAACCTTCAATGTTTCCAAATTCGTCAGTAGTAAAATCGCCTGGCGCCGAAGCAGTATTAGGGTGACCGGTTGAACCAGCATATTCTCCACCCAAGAAATCATCTGGTGGATTAACTTCACCGAATGTTCTATATGTTTCCTTTTTAACATAATCTCCGATGTTTGTTCCATCAAAGAACATAAAGTGCTGTCTGCTAGGAGCTAACTGACTTGCTCTGAAGAATACTCTTCTAGAGCGAATAAACGGAATAAGATCGATTTCTACGACTCTTTGACCCACTAAGGTACGTGTAACAGTAGTAGTGGTTCTTCCGCTAGTGGTTGTTCTACGAGAAAGAACGCGGCTTTGACCAATAATAGATCCTACCTCAGGAAGACCCAAGTCTTCTGGAATACCCTGAGGACGAATAACACTATTAGCTACATTTCTTTGATCATCAGGAGTAGTACCTCTTCTATTGCTACGAACCCTTCCTGCTGTTATGTTTTCAGTACCTGTTATTACGTCTTGTCTCCAAATATCAAACTCTGGAGAAAGTTCAAGATCGCCAGCATACAGAATAACATCAAACGGGTTAACGTTCTCAGTTTCAGTTGCAACGTTCTGGAAGAAGACAGGAGTTTCACCGTAGTTAAGGTATACTACGTCATTCTTAACGACTGTGCCAAGATTGCTACTTAGGCCGCTGTCGTAAACCATTCTAGCATCTTGCTGATTTACTAATGGAGCAATAACATTTGCCTGGGTGTCTAGAGATGCAGCGTATTGTCCGCTAAAGATATCAGAGAAGACCAAGTCTTTAAAGTTATCTGCAAAGAAGCCATTCTTAAAGCGGTTATTACCTGCAGAGTCAAATACCTCGACCGTAGAAGTTTCAAGCTCAAGAAGGTTCAGGGTAACTGCTTCTTCAATATTATCAATACGCTTTACAATGTCTCCAATGTCTCGCATGGTGTAACGACGGTTGTCAACGTACTTAGAAGATAGGTCAGCTTGATCGTCTGTGTATGGATTTAAGGTAAAGCTGTATAACTCCATACCATCAGCAGGTGTCTCAGGCTTAATTGGATTTACACCAGGCTCACCTTCAATGTAAACCAGTCCATCTGAAGTTGCGATCAGAATATCTGTTCTAGACTGGTAGTATGTTACATCAGCCTGGATAGTATCTGTGTTACGAGGGAACTGATTAATCAGGTTAGATACAAACGTACCATCAGAATCTTTTACGCTTCTAAAGTCGAGTACGTTTCTTAACTCAATCTCTGTTCCGTTGTTCTGACGGAAGGTAGGAATATCCTCATAAGCAACCTCACCTGTATAAGAGTTAGCAGAGAAGAAGTCCCCGCTAGTACCATGCTGGAAGTAATCATATTTAACTCGAATAGGTTGAGGTACAGTACCAGACTGAAGCCTTACTTTACCTTTGTCATAGAAGTTATCTCTTTGACCGTTATCAAGATTAAATCTATTTGTTACGTCATTACTATCAGCATCAAGTACTTGCTTGAACTGATAGATGTCGGCATGAGTCAGAACTAATTCATCGTTGGTAAGAGATCCACTATCAGTAAAGTCTTCTACTAAGTTCTTGGTGCGATGTGTTGCTAAGCTTTTTCTGTTAACATAGTATACTACTTCATGCGTAACGTCACTCAGTCCGCTAATGCTAGCAGAAGATCCGCTGACACCAACTGTAATAGTAGGATTGGTAACAACCGATCCATTGTTATCTGTTACAATCCAAAGTGCTTCGTCTGCATAGCTTTCTGTAGTAAGACCTGAAAGCGTTAAAATTCCACCACTAGCAGTACCGGTAAAATATCTCTGCTCTGTTAATCCAGTAACATCAACACTCTGTGGTCTAATACGAGGAAGTTCAAAGAATGCATTATTATGATTAATCTCTTTCATAACAGCAACGCTGTCTTCTAAAACTAAGTTGCCGTATCTACTAGCATCGGTGGAATCACCAATACTTCTAATGTCTCTGAATCCAGATCCAGGATCAGTAATGTTTACATCAAAGAGGTGGAATCGGTAGTATCCGCCAGACTGAGCGACCTGTCTAATTCTAGCAGTTCCGATGGGAGTATTACCAATATTTTCATTACCACCGGTATTATTCCAAAGAGCCCATCTTTCAAAGGTGCTAACATCTGGCAAACCTTCGATCGAGTCTAATAGAATATAATTACCATATCTAGCACTAATTGCTTCAGACTCAACTACCTCAGTAGCTCTAGACTTATTAACGGTAAGGTCAGTTTTTACCGGCTCTTGATATCTAAAACCATTTACATATGAAATGCCAGGGCTAACAGAAAGAGTCAGCTTAGAGGTATCTGTATTAGATTTGAAATTAGCTAAGAACTTCTCTACAACGTAATTGCCAGATTCTTCAAAAGTACGCTTAGCCAACTCATCGCCAAGTACATTATACTGGTTACGATCAATCTCGCTTTGTAATTCACCATTAATAAAGCTATTGGTAATAATAAAGTTGTCTGCACTATCGATAGTGTCTGAAGTAGCAAGAGTAAGTCTAATTCTATATCTATCTGCACCAGGTGCTGTACGGTTAGGTTCTACGTTCTGGTTGTCATATAATGCATCTGTATCATCAGAGGTAATGATGTCTTCAGTAATAATAAATCCGATATCAGTTGTCGGAGTGTTGCTGTACTTACTGACGATCAGGGATTGTGCATCCATTTGTACAAAATGCCCTTGTACAAAGTAAGCGCCTTTGTTTACAGTAACTCTGAATCCTTTTCCTACAACTGGTACACCTGGCGATGCCTGGATGGTTGTAACCGTACCAATTCCGTTAGTAACAGTCAATTCGGTATTAGACGGGAACCTAATGGGTTCGGTCCCACCAGATACTGTCGAAACGTCTGTATATTCAATATAAGCAGTAGCAGGGTCGGTTGAAGTGGGAGCAACGTATTCAATTACTCGGGCGGTAACGTTTCCACCCTCAAGAATAGAGCCAGCTGCTACGTTTGTAGGAGTACCTTGCAGCTTTACAAATTCGTAATCTGGATCCGGCGCCATGCCACCAGGATTTACTACCGCACCTTCTTTGAAGATGTTCCGTCCAAACCTTTCCATTTCCTTCTGGATAATGGTTTGAGCCTGAGTAAGTTCTCTTGCTTGGAGTGCACGACCAGACCGGAATAGAATTCGGTGATAGTTATCACTATCCTTAAAATCGTCCTTATAGGTACTAGAGAATGTGGTATCGCTAA
>CALBDR010000345.1 GCA_937927525.1 uncultured Candidatus Melainabacteria bacterium | reverse complement strand
TAGCTTGTATCTTGGAGTCACATTTGCTTCCATTCCTGAGTATGCTGCTGGTACTGTGTAATCATCTATATCGCCATTGATCAGTTCTGCATATGTCATTGGCTCGAATCCTTCGCCTTCTGAATAGAAGCTTACGATCTCTTCGTTTGTTGATGATACTGTTACCGTTGCCATCTCTGTTGATACTAGCTCTAACTCATTTGCACTTGTCTCTCTGTAGATCTCTAACTTAAGCTCTACTCCTGACTGTTGTAATGATCCTTCATTTCTAACTCTTGTTGATACCATTACTGGTGCTGTTGTCATAATATGCTCAGCATCTGTAAAGTTATAGTCTGTTCTGTTTGGATCATATACTGCTGACTTATAGCTTGCTGGCTCTTCGATTCTTTGCATGTTTAAGTCTGATGTAAATAGCTCACCTTTAAACTCTTGTGCTCCGATATCATATCTTTGACCTGTTACGCCTCTGTCTTCTCCAAATGCGTCCCCTGTCAAGTCTTTGATTCTTCTTCCACGGTTGTTTAATACTGATCCCAGTGGATACTTGCCATTTGTCATCTTAACTCTGATATCATTTGATGTTACATCTAGATCACCTAGGAAGTTCTCTTGTACTGAACTTCTATCTGATCCTGTCCATACTCTCCACTGCTCTAGGTTCACAAAGTCATTTCTTGAGTTCATGAACTTAACGCCGTGTGTCTCTGGATCCATCTCTATTAGTCTTACTGTTACTGCTCCTGAGTTCTCTGATACCCAGAATGCATTGTTATCACTTTGTGGACCACCATCTGCTGGTAACTCACCTTGTACTAATAGTAATGATGCTAAATCATTTGTTGCTGAGATGTTCTCATCTGTAATTGCGATGATGTTATTATAAATCTCTGTTCCACTTGTTTGTTGGATACCGATACCAGCTACTAGACCACTCTCTGATCCATCACTGTTTGCATCTAACATAATGGTGTTATTGTAGATCTTATCATCTCTTGTTCTATATGCTGGGAATGCTTGATCTTGTACTGTTATATCATTGTCTTCTCTTGTTGTAAACAAGTGAATACCTGCTTTTGGTGCTCCATTTGCTGCATCCATTGATTTAACAATGTTATTTGTTACCATCATTTGCTCTTCTTTCGATGGTACTAAGAATCTATCTTGATCACTTGTTCCAAAGCTATTTGGATCTTGCTCGATCTTGATTCCTGTTGCAAATACATCTGAATGTACATTGCTGATTCTGTTTCCATTGATTGTTAAGTTATATGCGTGATAACCTTCTGTCTTATCTCCATTATCTGCTCTTTCATAGATAAGGTTACCGATCATGATACCTGCATGGTCATATGAATCTCCTCTATCATCTACTGATGTTGGATTATCTGTGTTTACATCATATATCATGTTGCCACTGATCTCTGATCCATCTTCATTTCCTATTGCGATACCGGCTCTTCCTACATTATAGATTGTGTTGTTTGTGTATTTGTTTGAGTAGTTATTGAACTCAATGTATTCTGCTTCTTCTGGTACGAAGATAGCACCATATCCAAATGATACGATACCATAACCAAATCCACTGATCTCTAAACCATCTATTGTGTTATTGTTATTTGGAATTAAGTCTATATCTGATCTTTGTAGATCTCTGTCTCCTAGTGCATCTACATCAAAGAAGTTTGCTCTGTTTACAACACCTGCAGAATATGTGTAGTTTGATACGATTTGATCGTTTGCATCTCTTGTTATATCTGCATCATCATCAAACTGTGCTCTATCATCTACTATTGTCTTTCTTGGTAGGTGTACTTCTGTTTGTGCGTTAAATGGATCTTGGTTTGATACCACTAAGTTCTTAAGTGTTATGTGGTGTGAACCTTTTCCTAAGTAGAATGGTGCTTGGAAGTCAGTAACTGATTGCATTACAAACTCTAGTGATTTAAGAGCACCACCATCAAATGTAATGTAACCTGGTGAGTTGATATATTCAACATCATTGTAATAGTTTACAGGTGCATTTGTGAAATCATTATTGAATAATGCTTGACCAAATCTTACACCATAACCAGTTGCTGATGCTAAGTTAATTTTAACACCTGATTTCATTACAGCTCTATTACTTGCTGCTTTCCATGTCATTGTTACTGTATTATCTGTTTCAGCGTTGTAGCCAAGACCGATAATGTGAGATGTCATGTTCCATGCTGCATCTGTTCCACCAACATTATATTCTGCATCAGTTAGTAAGAATGTGATATCATCAGATACACCTAAGAAGTACATTGCATCCATCGCATCTCTGATTGTCTCAAAGTTTCTTTCTTCTCCTGAATACATCATACCTACAGTGTACTCACCTTGAAGACCTGGTAGTACTTCAAATGTTCCTTCTACTGTATTGTTTCCTAATGCGTCTGGTACTTCAGGATCAAAATCGATTTCTGCAAAAATTCTATATTCACCTTCTTCTTGAAGAATCACATCTGGGAATGTTACTTTAGCAATATTATATCTTCCTGATGGAACATCTTCTATTACTGTTGTACCATTTGCTACTTCTTCGTT
This sequence comes from uncultured Candidatus Melainabacteria bacterium, assembly GCA_937927525.1. Lineage (GTDB taxonomy): Bacteria > Cyanobacteriota > Vampirovibrionia > LMEP-6097 > LMEP-6097 > DT-14. The sequence continues at coordinate 2,269 of CALBDR010000345.1, read as the reverse complement.
ATTTGAGTTATAGATCTCAAATCTTGCTGTAATTTGATCTGCATCATCTGATGCTGCATCATTTATACCATAGTTCTTGAATTGTACTTCTGGTCTGAATGGTCTGTTTACAATGATTTGATCTTCTCTTGTTTCAACTTCTTCTGCTTCCATTGGGAATAATACCATATCACCAGCTAAATCAATTTCATAAGCTGCTTCAAAAATGTATGTAGGATTATGGATCCAGTTATCATTGTTATCAACACCTGCTGGCCTTGGGAAGTAATTATTAAATGGCTCATCATCATTATCTGGGTCGCCATCAATATCTACAACTTCCATTCTGATCGAATATTCACCAATTGCTGGCAATCTGTATCTTCCGAATTGAATTTCTTCTTCATCACCTGGCTCTAGTTTTCTTGCTTCTTGGTTGTCCCAATCGTAAGTGTACTCACCTGATGTTTCAATTCCTTCAGCTTCACCAGAATGTCCAGTAATTACATATCTAACTGTGAAGTTTTTAACGTCATTTAAACCTAAGTTTTTGAATGTACCAGTAATTGGAACTTCACTATACTGAGGGTATTTTGTATAGTCTGGATCACCATTTCTTCTTGGTCTATAGATTGATGTTGCAGCCATATCATTTTCTGCTCTAATTGTAAAGCTGTAGAATGACTCGCCGCCACAATCATCTGGATTACCATTTTCATCTAATAAGTTAATTCCAAGTACATACTCCCCAGCTCTTGCTGCATAGAAAGAACCATCTGAGTAAGGAATACCATTTTCATTTGATATCCAAAGACCATCTCTATCTTCGTATTGTCCTCTAGAGAATGCTGTCCATACTAGCTCGCCGTTGCCATTTCTTGATAAACCGTTAGTACCAGCACCTATCATATTAGGGCCGATATCTAATAATACATCGTCTTCATTTGGTCCACTAGTAGCTCTATAAACTACAGTTCTGTCTGGAAGTGGACCAAAAATGAAATATTTCATTTTTGCATTATTTTTAGGGTCTGTTGGGAAAGTTACGTGAGGCTTAGAGAATTTGATTGCATCATTGAAACCTGCAGCTGCTGGTACTCTTGTTGAGTCATTATACTCTTCACTTGCGAACATTGTACCGTTTTGTGAAGGGAATGGATCAATTTCAACTCCTAATAATTCAATGTCGTAATCTACTGTATGACCATAGTAAATATAGTTATAACCACGGCCACCCCAGCCCCAGATATAACCCATTAAACAAGGGTCATTAGTTTGTCTGTAATTCCAAGTTGTAGTAATTCTTAACCTTGACATCCCTGGTTGTGATGTTTCACAATCTAAAGCGATTTCTGTTTCGTGCTCATCCCATGCAACAATACCAGGATTAGAATAAACAAATCTTCCTCTTGAATATCCACAAGTGGAGTAGTTATAATACAGGTACCAGCTTGAATAATAAGCATGAATTTCATCACACTGATAAGGGTATGGATATCTTGATCCACAATAATCATATCTATCATAAGAGTTGTGAATATATTCACCATCATCATCTTGATCAAAAAACTCATCTTGGTTTCTATCAAAATATACTCTATCATGATTTCTATATCTAAAATAGAAATAATACTGATATCTATAAACAAAAGCTGTTGTCCATTTTACAGTATAGTTTGTACCAATTGTTAATTCAGGAATATCAACGCCATTATCAGTTCTGATATCGTACCTTCTCCAATTAGCTCTGTTATTTCCATAACATAATTCATCATCTAGAACATATGAATTCATGTCATTTTCCTGTCCTTCTGGATAAATTCTCACGTATGTTATAGCTTGGAAAAATGTCCATGGATAGTTATAAACATAAAATTGGTTATAACCGCTAGGAGTTTCCGGTTGCGTTGGATCGCAATATTCTGCGTTTACATTGTTAGCTCCGATACCTAAATAGCCAATCATAGCTACAAAAAGCATAAGTGCTTTTGCAATGTTAATTTGTGTTGATTTATTCATATAAACCCCTTATTTGTTAGAAATATTTGTGACTTTTATCTCATTGAGGCAAATCTAACATAATTAATAAGAGGTAGTTACATTTTTGCTGTTTGATTTTTGTCACATTTTTCTTTGATCTTCTGCATTTTTCTAGGTCGTACTTTAAATTAAATGCTATACTATCCAATTAGTTACACAAGAAACTTTTAAGAAATATTTTTAATAATCAATATTAAAAAAATAAAAAAAAGGCCCTGCTTCATATGAAACAGGGCCTTAAATATTAGAG
>CALBDR010000344.1 GCA_937927525.1 uncultured Candidatus Melainabacteria bacterium | reverse complement strand
GTAGATAACGACGCCTTCCTAGATTCTAGCGGAGGCGTTACTATTGCTCGCTTCGACAAGCAGAAGTATTCAATCTTTGAAAAGTTGGTTGATAAACAGCTAGGATTTTTCTGGCGTCCAGAAGAAGTAGATGTCTCTCGTGACTCCAAAGACTTTAGAGATCTTACTGCTCACGAGCAGCACATCTTTACTTCTAATCTAAAGCGTCAGATTCTCTTAGACTCTGTACAAGGAAGAGCTCCTAGTGTAGCTTTTCTTCCTGTTGTTTCTCTTCCAGAGCTTGAGAACTGGATTGAGACGTGGTCGTTCTCTGAAACGATTCATAGCAGAAGTTACACTCATATTATTCGTAATGTATACTCAGACCCATCTCATGTATTTGATGAGATGCTAAGTATCAAAGAAATTGTAGAGTGTGCTGAGGATGTATCTAAGTATTACGATGACCTAGTACGCTTTGCTTCCTGGTATAACTTGTTAGGTGACGGTACTTTTATTCTTACGCAAAAAGGTATGAATGAAGGTACAGAAGTTAAGATCGATAAGTATGAACTTAAGAAGAAGATCTGGCTTGCTATTAACTCTGTAAACGTTCTAGAAGGTATTCGTTTCTACGTTTCATTTGCATGCTCTTGGGCGTTTGCAGAACTTAAGAAGATGGAAGGTAACGCTAAAATTATCAAGTTCATTGCAAGAGATGAAAACCTTCACTTAGCATCTACACAGCATCTTCTAAAAATCTTACCCTCTGACGATAAAGACTTTGCAAAGATCGCTGAAGAGTGTAAGGATGAAGTACGTGATATGTTTGTACATGCTGTAGAGCAGGAAAAAAAGTGGGCGGAGTATCTTTTTAAAGATGGATCTATGATTGGCTTAAATGCTGATCTTTTAAAACAATATATAGAATGGATTGCAGCTCGCAGAATGCGTAAAGCCGGTGTCGAATGTCCATACAAAGTACCTCAGGCTAATCCTCTTCCTTGGACACAAAAGTGGATTGCAGGAGGTGAAGTACAAGTAGCACCACAAGAGACTGAGATTACTTCTTACATTGTCGGTGGTGTTAAGAAAGACGTTAACGAGAATACATTTCAAGGATTAAGTTTATGATCGAAATCTACGGTAAGGACCACTGTCCATTTTGTGTTAAAGCTAAACAGCTTTGTGAGATTAAAGGTGTAGAGTATACGTATAAGACAATGGGTAAAGATTTTACTCGAGAAGAGCTTCTAGAGCAATTTCCAAACGCGCGCACTGTACCTCAAATTAGAGTAGATGGTAGTCCTATCGGCGGTTTTAACGAACTACAATCACATTTCGCAAGCGTAACAGTTCAAAGTCACTAACCTAAGAGGCTACTATGGCAAGAGATCTAAAAGTAGAAGAGTTTGCATGTGGTAATTGTGGCGCAGAATTTACAGTAACATACGATCAAGCTGAAGTATTAGACGAAGCAATTTACTGCCCTTTTTGTGGCGGTGAAATTGAGACCGATGATCAAGCAGAATTGGATTTTGACTAACAGTAATGTGGATATACGAAGGTAAGGAATTTACCTCCGATATGATTGAAGATAATTTTGGTTTTGTTTACGAAATAACTGACTTAGATAATGATAAAAAATATATCGGTAAAAAGTGGTTTTGGAGTACAAGAAAGCGTCCACCGCTGAAAGGTAAAACAAGAAAGAGAACGGTCAAGAATGAGTCTGACTGGCTGAACTACTTTGGCTCTAGTGATGAGGTCAAAGCATTAGTAGAAGAAAAAGGACCGGAAAGATTCAAAAGAGAAATATTACGTCTCTGCAAGACCAAAGGTGAATGTACATACTGGGAAGCTAAACTTCAATTTGAGCATGATGTCCTATTGAAAGACGAATACTACAATGAGTTTATAGGGTGTCGAATTCATTCAAGACATGTGAGTAATTTAAGAGATGAAAGTTCATGAAACTGAAACTCCTTCTGGTGAGCTAGTAAAAAAGTCTGATCACAGATCTTATGTTATAAGCGGTAGAACGTTTAAGTACACAGCTCCTCCGTGTGAAATAATCTCCTTTGATGACGCCTTAGCGCTAAGTGGTTCCTGGGAACATGGCTTAGCTGGTATTGTCAAAGGAGATAAATTTTATCATAGACGGTTCACTAAAGACGCCAACAACTTTAGAAACAAAAGTCCTTTCTGGAATAGAGCAGTAGGTTCGTTTGATTTAGACCTAACGTTTGCTGATCAACGCAACGTTGATGAATGCTTTACCTGGTTTAACATCGGTCAATACTGGCATTGGTTTCTAGAGGACCTTCCTCTTATCGAAGCATTTCGAAAGAGACCCGATATTCCAATCTATACAAACCATCTGACCAGGTTTCAGTTAGATAGTATCTCCTTCTTTCCTGATATAATGAAGAGAATAATACAGGTAGACACACCTGTCGTACTCAATTGTAAAAAAGTACACGTAGTAACTTATCCAGCTATTTCATATAGAGGTAAAGCAGCATCCTGGGCTGTAGATTTTTTAAAGAAGAATTTAGTGGGCGAAGAGGTAAAAGATGGTCCAAGACGTATCTATATCTCTCGTAACGATGCTGCAGCTAGAAACGTAAAAAATGAGCCTGAAGTATTAGATGTACTAGTGAAAGAGTATGGCTTCTTTCCTATGAACACTCATAAAGAAAACTCTATGGCCGGTATGTCTCTTCAGCAGAAACTAAATATGTTCGCTACTGCTGATGTAGTTGTTAGTCCTACTGGTGCTGGTCTTACTCATACTCATGCAATGAAACCTGGTTCGGTGGTTGTAGATTTTAACCATTCGTTTGAAGTTACCGAAGAGTGCGGTTGGAATAATATCGCAATACCGTGTGAACTAAACTGGTATACATTTGTAGCTGAAACTATGGATATGCCTGCCGAGAGACCCAAACCAAAAAACTCTCATATGAAAGTAGATATTGATCAACTAAGACATACGTTAGATGCCGCACTTAGTAAAACATCTTAAGGGTCATTCTGGTGCTACAGTTTCTCTTTATACAGAAAATGGAGAGTACTACGTAGCTAAGGAGAACTATGCTAAATCCAGGGAGAGCTCGTGTCTCCTCATGTCTCTCCCGTTTGACACGCCACACATATACAAAGTATCAGATACCTCTATAACAATGGAATACGTTAATGGCTTAGATATGGCCACGTACCTAGAGCGCGCTGATACTAAAGGTGTTGACAAGCTGATTGACTTTCTTAGCAGTTATATTCAGTGGTGTCTAGATAATTCTGAGATGTACAGCTTCAAAGAAGAAGTTACAAACAAGATAAACAGTCTTGGTCGATACGTAAATCTATCCTTTTTCATAAACGAGCTTTCAAAGCCGATGCCAAAGAGTCTCATACACGGAGACTTTACGTTAGAGAACATAATTTACGCTAACGATAAGTTCTATTTTATCGACGCTAATCCAACCGATCTTAACAGCATCTATTTTGACGCGAACAAACTAAGACAGGATTTAGACTGCCTGTGGTTTGTTAGAAACAGAAAAAATAAAGTACATCACCGTATAGTGTGTAACAGAATTAGTGAGACATTAAAAGAACGTTTTACTTTTATGCGTAATGATACTATAATGATATTAATGCTATCTCGAATCTTGCCGTATACAACCGATCCAGATACGGAAGATTTTCTAATAAGGGAAATTGAAAAACTATGGCCGTAATAATTCCATGCGCAGGACAGAGCTCTCGTTTTCCTGGTACAAGACCTAAGTTCTTACTTACGTTGTACAATGGCGATACGATGTTTGAGAGAGCAGCAAAGCAGTATCTAAAGCTTGACGAGGATGTTCACTTTATTATCTTGAGAGAGCATGTTGAGAAGTATGACGCTGAACTTGCGATTCAACTTGCTTTTCCAGACTGTAAGCGCGTACATATTCACATCTTAGAAGAACCAACCTCTGGGCCTGCAGAAACAGTCTATACCGTAGCCAAGCAACTTGGTGATGAGAACATCTTCATTCAAGACTGTGATAGTTATTTTGACTCTAACCTTAACAACGGCAATCAAGTGTGTGTAGCTGATCTAGCTAACTTTAAAGAAGTAAATAACACCGCTGCTAAATCCTATGCGATATTAAACGATCAGGGAATGGTTGCTAACATTGTAGAGAAGTCTGTAGTAAGTAACTACATCTGTGTAGGTGGTTATGGTTTTGAATCTGCTAGTGAGTTCTGTAAGGCGTTTGAGAACCTTAACAAGTCAAGTGGAGAGATTTTTATCTCTCACATTATTAAGAGTATGTTAGAATATGCAGCATTTGACGCTCACGAGGTTACAGAATACGTTGACGTCGGTACATATGAAGAGTTTGTAAAATATAATCAGTCCCGTCCTACTATATTCTGTGATCTAGACGGTACTGTATTTGTGAATCAATCTAAGCTGTTCTCTAATAATTACAGTAATGAGCCAAGACCTATCCGCAACGCTGTAGAATGGCTTCTTAAAAAACAACGCAATGGTAGCAAGATTATCTTTACTACATCTCGTCCGTACAAGTACAAAGAAATCACCGAGGAAGCTCTTGACAATTTTGGGTTTGAAGACATTACGGTACTGTATGATATACCACACGCACCAAGAATGATAATTAACGACAATAGTAGAACTAATCCGCACCCTACAGCTATAGCTATCAATGTTCCAAGAGACGACGAAAAATATTGGAAAACTATTCTGTGATAACATTTACTGACTATGCTAATAAAAAGAATCTTGTCAAGGGGCGAGCTCTTACTCGTATTGCTGAGCTCGAAGAATCTTTAACTAAAGATAATT
>CALBDR010000343.1 GCA_937927525.1 uncultured Candidatus Melainabacteria bacterium | reverse complement strand
CTTAGCGGCAGTAGAGATTGCCTTTTCAAGTACAATAAACAATCTTCTAACATTGATTCTGCTAAATGCAGAAGGCTTGCCAAGAAGCGTTTTATCTCCAAACAGTATATTACCCTGATTTCTAAATTGGACAACAGGGTTGATGTCGGATCTGTAGAGAACATCTCTATCAGCTTGATCTGGGTTGTAAGCAAGTCTTACAACATTCTTGATCTCACCTCTGTTGAATCCAGCAGGAGAATACCAAGGCTCTCTTTGGTTATCTGTTCTAACCATCAAGCCTGCAATATCACCATTCAGCGGTACATATCTGAATACATCATTGTACTTATCATACATGTACTTATATCCGGAATCACAAATACCGTAAGAAGAAGCTCTTAATCCATTTCTAAATGTAGTTACATCGTTGAGTGGATCAATTCTATTACCTACTACGTCTGCTCTGTCAGGTGAAATAGTCACTACACAATCAAGTCTCTTTTCTGCTACATTGTCGATCAGATAGTTTGCATATGCTGTACCGTTTGGTCCGCCTCTTGCTTTACCCTGCATGATGATGGATACATCTACTTTCTCAGGATCAGCGAAGAAGTCTGCAGCAGTTTGAAGACCACCAAGAGAAACTGTACCTTCAGCACCTTGGCCAGATCCTTGAGTAAAGGAAATGTAAAGGGGATCCTCGTTGGTAGATGCTGCAATGTTAGTAGCTGTTGCAGAAGCTGCACCAGATCTATCATTAGCCCACCATACCCACTGAGACTGGTTATTGATTACTGTCTTGTAGTAGTTAACAGAACCATCAGGTGTCTTAGCATCAGTTGCTCTAGAAAGGTTAGCAAACCTCTCAAGAACTGTTCTCTTCTGACCTGAGATATCTCCATCTTCATCGATTACAACTGCATGAAGCTCGTCTCTAGCACCATCGCCACCAGCATGTCTATCAGCTACGTAGTCAGATGTGCCTGGTGCACTGTCAAACAAGTTGAAATAACCCCAACGTCTCTTAACCGTGTCCATAGTAATGTCAGAGATAAGAGCCACTCTTTCGGAAAGTTTAATTGTTGTAGTGTATGTGTTGGATGTACCAATTCTGGATGCCGATCCAATTTCAGTAATTCTAATAAACTGAGTGCCGAGAGTTGTGTTACCAATCTCAAGTAAGTCACCTACGTTTAATTTACCTCTGATTGTATTCATTTCAGAGTTAGCTGTACTAAATCCGTCAACGTTGTTTACGATATCAAGATTAGCAGTGTTAGCTCCAGTAGTAAACTTAAGAGCTACGGATGTATCAGAATCCGAGTTGGTGTGGTTGTTGGAATATGCATCTGCAGAATCACAGACAGAAATCTGAAGGCTGTTACCAAGCGCTCCTGGGTACTTTGCAATGTACAGAAGATCTGTATCACCAAAAGTCAATGACTCGTAATGATCGTCGTTTCTAACCAACGTGTTTGCCACTACACCAACGTTTGCTGTAGCGTTAAATGCTGAGGAATCGACAGCTCTGGAAACGTAGAGCTGATTACCATATGCAAGGAAAGAAGCAGCTGTAAAGAAGGTCTCGAAGTTGTCTTCGGTCGGCTCGCCAAATCTGTTTGCCAACTCCTTCTCGCTACTTACTAAAACTCTTTCTTCTACTGGTCCCCACGAAAAAACTCCAGCAATAGCACCCTCTGTGGTTGCTACGGCGGGGACGACAGTAGTAAGGTCAAACTCCCTGACCTGAACTCCTGGACTGACTAAAAATGCCA